>JASFSF010000424.1:0-3015 GCA_050114555.1 Ignavibacteria bacterium | reverse complement strand
ACAGAAGTTATACCGCATTTAATAATTTCAATTAAACCATCTGCAAATGGAAAGAATGCATCGGATGCCGCTACAGATTTATTGAGATCCAAACCATGTTCGCCTGCTTTCATTGCAGCTATCTTTGCAGAATCAAGTCGCGACATTTGTCCTGCACCTACACCAAGTGTTGCCTTATCTCTGGCGAATACAATTGCATTCGATTTAGTATGTTTAGCAATTTTCCACGCAAAATACAAATCTTCCAATTCTTTATCACCAGGTTTTCGATTAGTAACTACAGAAAGTTTGTCTTTATCGAGGTTTAAACTATCAAAGTTTTGCCTGATCATCCCGCCGGGAATACTTTTCAAATAGAACTCCTGTGATGATACGGATTTGAGTTGCCTTAACAATCTCCTGTTTTTCTTTTTCTTCAAGAGCGTCAGTGCTTCATCTGTATATCCGGGTGCGACAATCACTTCAAGAAATATATCATTCAATTTTGCTGCCAGGGATTCATCCACAATGTTATTGAAAGATACAATCCCGCCAAATGCAGAAACCGGATCACACCTGAGTGCTTTTTCATATGCATCAGAAGTACTATCACCAATAGCCGCACCTGCCGGATTGGAATGTTTGATGATCGTACATGAATTATCTCCAAGATCTTCTACCAGTTCAACAGCTGAGATAAGATCGAAAATGTTGTTATATGATAATTCTTTACCATGAAGAATCTCGAAATAACTCAGGAAATCACCATAAATATTTGCAGCCTGATGTGGATTTTCACCGTATCTCAAAGATTTACGAAGTGGTAAGTTTATACGTAAGGCTTTCTTTTCATATCCGAACCTATTCTCAAAATAATTTGCAATATAGGTATCATACTCAGCTGTGTGTGAAAAGGCAGCAATGGATAATTTTTGACGTGTCTCTTCCGGGATTTCCCCCTTTGATAATTCAGAAAGGAACTCACTATATTGTTCCGGTGATGTAAGTACTGAAACAAATTTATAATTTTTTGCCGCAGCCCTGATTAGACTTGGACCACCGATGTCTATGTTCTCAATAGCAGTGGAGATTTCAATCTCCTTATTTTTTGTAACGTCAACAAATGGGTAAAGATTGACGCAAACGACATCGATTGGTAAAACAGAATTTTCTTCGGCTTCCTTGATATCTGATTCGTTATCCCTTCTTAATAAAATTCCACCAAATATTTTGGGGTGCAAAGTTTTAACACGTCCATTGAATATTTCGGGAAAATCTGTTAAGTCAGCAATTTCAGTTACATTAACTCCGGCTTCTTTAATTTTTTTAGCAGTGTTACCGGTTGCAATTATTTCATAATTATTTTTTGCAAGACCTGAAGCCAGTTTCTCGAGATTTGTTTTATCTGATACGCTTATTAAAGCTAGTTTCTTCAATTAAAATTTCTCAACATCAATTATTATAGTTTAGGGTTGGATAAATATTCTATTTTCCGTGATCTTTATTTTTTTCAATGCAAATTTCTGAACAACATAGGGCAGAAGTTCATGTTCAAGTTCAAGTACAAGTGATGCAATTTCTTCCGGTGATTTCACGTTAGATATATCGATACATCTTTGTGCTATAATTTTTCCTGTGTCAAAAGTTTCATCAACAAAGTGCACAGTGGCACCCGAAACCTGCGATGAAGAGTTAAAGACTGCCCGATGAACATTCATTCCATACATTCCTTTACCGCCATATGACGGTAACAATGCAGGATGAATATTAATGATTCTGTTCTTGAATTTTTTTATTACCTCTGCGGGAATTAATTTTAAATACCCTGCTAATACAATGAGTTCGATACCAAGTGAGGTAAGATGATCTGCGAGATGCTCATTACTTACACTTCGCTCTTTACCAACACTATAAGTTGGTATACTGTAATTTTTAGCAATAGTGAACGCAGGGCAATCATCTTTATTACTTAAAACTGCCTGAATTTTAATGATTTTTTGTAATTTTTCTGAATCTAAGATTGACTTAAGATTTGAACCTCTACCTGAAACAAAAACAGCAATTTTTAACACATTGATCTTTCCTGGTTATGTAAAACTACTCAATCAGCGATGATTAATCAATGCTGCTTTTTCATTTCCATAAGCTTTTCCAGTTTGTATTCCAGAGCATGGAGTCGGTTTGATAATTTATTTTCGAGCGGATAATCTGAATAATCCCTTGCCTTATCAATGTATGTTTGAACTTCCAATTCATACTTTAATTCCAGGCTTGCTCTTGCGGTATAATAATATGCAAATGGGTATATCCACATTTCGGCAGAATCATTTCCGGCAGCCGACATTGCATAACTATAAGATTTCCTGAAAGCCCCGAGCCGATAAGACACTTCGCTTAGATATAAATTTAATTCAGCAAGTACAGATTTTGAAACATCCGTAACCGGAAATGTTGTGAGTAAATCCAGAGCAGCTTCGTTTCTACCCGATAATATTAAATTTTTAATCAAAAATAATTTAAGTCTGACCGAATCCGGAAATTCTTCTATGAACCTGCTCCCCATATAATTTGCATATCTATCATCATCAATATCAGGATTGCCATCATCGCACATTTCAAAATATTTTACAGCGTTCAACGTATCTTTCAGGAATGCATAACACAAACCTAATCGGAGTGCAGTTATTCCCCTGTAGTGTGATTCAGAGCTATCTGAAATAAACTTTTCATACAATGGTATTGCAGATTCAAAATCATTTTTAGTAAATAGTAAATCGGCACTTAACAGATCGGAGTATCTTATCAGCTGGTTAAATGATATATCTTTAAATGAGTTAATCTTTTTTAAAATTCTATCCGCATCCCTTAGTCTCGATCTATTTAGATAAAAATTTGCCAGTGAGTAATTAAATAACAGATTTTTTGGATATTTTTTAACCAGGTTTTTCAGGATTGACTCCGATTCATCATATTCCCCGTAAAACTCGGCAAGAATTTGTGCAAGATAATAAAGAGCCTCGACCTTATTTCTTTTTC
>JASFSF010000423.1:0-3025 GCA_050114555.1 Ignavibacteria bacterium | reverse complement strand
CCGCCGGGAATGGATAACGATAGAGAGAATTATATAAATTTAATTGTGGATAAAATGCTTCCTCATATTGCAAAACAGAAATTAGCTATTTTTTGTGACGGATTTTGTGAATCAACAGCATTTAGTCCAGAAGAGATCAATACAATTTTTAACAAAGCAAAGGGACTTGAACTAAAATTAAAACTCCATACAGATCAATTTAACTCAATAGGCGGACTCGATATTGCGTTGAGTCAGGAAGCGACGAGTGTAGATCACCTAGAGTATATTGATGAAAATGATATTAGTAAATTTAAATCATCCGACACAGTTGCCGTCCTACTACCTGGTGTGTCTTTTTTCCTCAGGTACCAGTATGCACCGGCAAGAAAATTAATTGATAATAATGCTATCGTTGCACTGGCAACTGATTTTAATCCGGGTTCATCTCACATTTCCAGCCTGAGTCTTATTATGAGCTTAGCATCATTGAAAATGGGAATGACAATAGAAGAAACAATCAATGCTGTAACAATAAATGCAGCAAAGGCAGTTGGAGTTTCCGAAAAGGTTGGAAGTATTGAAATTGGAAAGAAAGCCGATTTTTCAGTTTTTAAAACAGAAGAATATGCTGATATAAATTATGATATTGGCAGGAATCTAAATTGTATGACAATTAAGAATGGAGAAATCATATACGATAATACATTTTAGCACGACACACTCTCTATAAATCAACTAAAACTTCACTTCTTTACATCGAAGGCTACATCAGTAACAATCCACCTGGGTTTAAGTTTTAAAGTATCCGGGTATACGATAAACTTCTCCGAATAGTTAATGGGTTGCGGCCAGCCGTAGTTAAAATAACCGGAGCTGTCCGAATCATAATAACACCAGAGGCTGTATTTACCCGCTTCAATTTCTTCAAAACTGAAATTCTCACTAGTAACTCTTAGTTGATATTTGTATTCCTGTTTATCCAGGTTCTCTAAAACCAGAATTGGATTTGCAGTAGAATCGTAATTAAGGACATTTCCGGTTACACCGGTATAATCAAGACCGGAAATTGTTTTAATGGAAAACTTGTAAACAGAATCCTGTGAATTTCCTGAAATGTCCTTGACATAATTCAGATCACACTGAACAACATAATCCGTTTCCGGAAGTAAATTTTTAGTTGGATTAATTTTTATGGAAGCATCATCAATAAAACTAATCTTAAATTCAATACTATTATTTAAAGTATCTTTAAAGCTTATTGCCTGATCAAATTCTTTTCTTTGAATTGCATCATCAAAAAATATTTTTATTTCGGGAGATTCAAAATTAATTTGCTTAGAAATTCCTGAAGGAGTTGTTGCAATAACATTTACTGCGGTTGTATCAGGTTTGTCTGATATGGTTAGTTCAACATAATCATTCATAAATGAATTTTCAGAAGTATCCTTCAAAACTTTTGCATGTAAGAAAACAGAATTATTCATACTAAGTTTTTCATCAACAACAAGAACGATCTCATCTTTTTTGCCATATTTCTTAAAAGTATTAGATATCAAAAACTGATTATTAATAGTGGAATCTGCCAAATAAAAATTTTCATGAGTTAAAGTGGTGGGATTTAATTCTTCGGTAACGGTTACAAGGATGTGTTTTTCATCAGTCATTATTCCCTTTAATAGTCGGGGCGCCGTTGTATCCGCTTTAAATAATTTAAATCTAATGCCTGAATAAACTGTATCCCTTCCGGTAAGATAAATTTCTTCTGAGGGGACACCGATCATATCCTGATCGAGTGAATAAATGAGATCACGATATTCATCCTTTACAGCAAATAATCTATAATCAGATTCTGCCAGACCGTTAAGCTTAAACGTTCCATCTTTACCTGTTTGAGATACGTAGTTAGGTTTCCCGTTTAACAACGAATCGATATCAATTTCCAATTTATACGCATAAATTAATACTCCTTCCGGATTAGCATCATACACTTTGCCTTGTATGCTTCTTCTATCTATTTTATCACCGGTAGAAAATGCAAACGAAAATGAAGATAACATCCTGTTCCTGTTATTACGATCAACTAGATCAGTACCGATAGTTATAGTATATGTTATATCAGGTTCTAATCCTTCTTCAAATTCCACCGTAGCAGTTGTACCGGTCCAGTCTATAATTAATCTTCCTTCGATATTCGGTGAGATAAACAGAGCATCACGAAAAGATCTTTTGTCAACATATTCCGAAAATTCAATTTCGAAATAATTATCATCATAATTTGTAGTGTTTTCAGGAGGATATATTTCTATGATCTCGGGAGGAATTCGATCAACATCTCCCCCGCCCGGGGGAAGCTGGTTTGCACATCTGCAAAGTAATAGAATTACAAATAATATTACTGCAATTGATTTTGCGATCTTAACCATCTTCGGTATTCTCTTACATTTTTTAAATGACCGCTGTGTGTTCTGCTGAATTTATGGCCGCCATTTCCATTAGATACAAAATACAAATAATAATGCTGTTCAGGATACAATGCAGCAATTATTGCATCTTTTCCTGGATTGTTAATCGGTGCTGGTGGAAGACCCTCGTACATATAAGTATTATACGGTGAATCAATTTCCAGATCTTTATAAAGCAATCTGCGCCACCCGCCCGGTAACAAGTATTGTATCGTCGGATCTGCCTGCAATTTCATCCCGCGATTTAATCTGTTATGATATACTCCTGCAATTTTGGGCATCTCCTCCACAAGGTTTGTTTCCCCTTCCACAATTGAAGCTAAAGTAAGAATTTCGTGAATACTATAACCAAGTTCATCACATCTTCTTTTTAAACTATCAACAAAAAAATCCTTATTACCATTGTAAAATGATATGATTGCTTCTTCAGGTGAGCTGTGTTCATAAATTTCATACTCTTTCGGAAAAAGATAACCTTCAATCGAAGATTGATAATGCCCAAGACTTTGAAGAAAATCAGTATCATTTGATTTGGTTACAAAATCAATTGAGTCAATATAAACCTGCCATTGCAGTTTTGA
>JASFSF010000422.1:0-3025 GCA_050114555.1 Ignavibacteria bacterium | reverse complement strand
CTCTTGCTCAACAGTTTGGTAGAATTTCCGTGGTGTCGGAATCCGGTATAATCACCATTCCTTCTTATGATAGGGAGAAAACGGTTTATTTTTCCATACGAGATTTTGCAAAAGCAGTTTCTGTTAATTATTTCTTCAATCCCCAAAACGGAAAGATTGAATTAAAGTTTGATAACTACCTTTTAAAAGTCACTGCAAAGAATCCTTATTTCGTAATAATTGATAGAACAACCGGAGATCAGACCGTTTACCAGTTGCCTACATCTAGTTATATTTTTGACGAACAGATTTTTATACCTCTTGTATTCAGTATAAACCCTATCGAACAGGCCTGGGGAAAACAGTTAAGTTTCAGCGCTCCGAACAAATTGATTGTTGGTAATCAAACAAAAAGTACTGAAGTTGATTTCTTCAAAGATGAATTGGAAACTCTCCCGGAATCTACCTTTGATATAACCGGATTATCAATATCCGAAAGAGTCAATGGAACTCTGATTACTGTAAATTCGAAGAAACGAATTCCATCTTATTTTAGCTCGTTTAAAGACGGAATTCTGACAATTGTTTTCAGACAGGTAAATGCAGATGTTGATAAAACCGACAAAGAGAATTTAAGCGGCTTAATAAAAAGTATTCGAACCAGTAACATTGGTCCGGATGCTGAATTTCAGCTTGCAGTTGGTGAGCAGTATTCCACGAATGAGGTAATGAATGTAGAGGGAAGCAACGATGTTTTAATTACTATTCATAATAAAATATTTACAAGTACACAAGAAGAGGAACGGGCAAGAAATAAATGGAATTTTGATGTTATTGTCATTGACCCTGGACATGGCGGACGAGATCCGGGAGCTATCGGTTTGAACAATGTGAAAGAAAAGGATATCAATCTGGACGTTGCCAAAGAGCTTGGCAAACTGATAAATAAAGAGATGCCTGAAGTGAAGGTTGTTTTTACAAGGGATGATGATACTTTTGTTGATCTTTATAAAAGAGGAAAAATTGCCAATGAGCACAATGGGAACCTCTTCATCTCGATACACTGTAATTCAACCGAGCAAAAACCAACAACGGTAAATGGGATTGAAGTTTATCTTCTAAGACCGGGAAGAACCCAGGAAGCAATTAATATAGCAGAGAGAGAAAATAGCGTAATTGAATACGAAGATGATCCTGACAGGTATGAACAATTGACAGATGAGAATTTTATACTTGTAAGCATGGCACATTCAGCTTATATGAAATACTCCGAACAGTTCGCCGATATGTTAAACACCCAGTTTAAAAATAACACGCGGCTTAAAGCACGTGGAGTTAAACAGGCCGGATTCTATGTGCTAGTTGGTGCGTCTATGCCGAGTGTTTTAATTGAATCAGGGTTTATTTCAAATCGTAAAGATAAAAATTACCTGAAAAGCTCATTCGGGAAGGAACAGCTTGCGCAGGCAATTTTTGGAGCGATACAAGAATATCGTGCTTATTACTTGGATCAAATGGAAGCAGAACTATAACTAAAATATTCTGCCTTCCGATTATACAAAATGTCCTCAACAAAGTGTTCTACAAAAGGGGCAGTGAATTTAATCCATTAATTTAATCCCTTTTGCTGATAACAATATCACCTCCACCAGCGTATGCTCCTAACTTGTTTCCACCTTCATTGAGCTGAGCAACAATTTCTTTTTTATAAGCGGCGGTGATCATTTTAATTATATTATTCATCAAGAGCGTGCAAGTAATGTCACCACCAGGTGTTGATAGTTCCATATCGGCATTAAAAAATTCAGGAAGTTTTAACGTTATATCTCCCCCACCACTGGATAAATAGATCCCAAGATTTTCTCCATAGTAATCTAAATCAATGTCACCACCGACTGTAGAGACAGTAATATCGCTATTTCCCCCTGAGAGATTTAGGTTACCTCCGGCTGTAGAAATTTCAAGTGATCCAAGGAAATCCCGGCAAATTACATCGCCACCAGACGTCTGCAATTCACTTGTACCACTAACTCCAATTTGCTCAATGTCACCTCCAGCTGCACTGGTGGTAATTTTAGCATTTCCTCCAACCAGCCTGATGTCACCACCGCCAGAGAAAATATCTAGTATGCCAAATATTTTCTCGCACTCTACATCTCCCCCGCCACTATGTAATTCACTGTTGCCGTCAACTCCAGATAGGATTATATCGCCGCCGGATGTACGAATAATTGTGTTAAACTTTTGAGGAATTATTACATCGTATTTTGTTTCAATACTTGCTGAAGAACCGTAGAGCGATTCTTTCAGTTTTGTTGTATGTTCTATATATGAATCGTTGCTGTCAAATATTAATTCCATTCTTTCCTTTGCATTCTCATTTCCGTAAACTCTAAAATAAACCTCAGGCCTGTCCCATGACGTAATCGAGACATCCGCCCCACCTACATCAACCCTGAGATCATTGCCCGGGGATATTGAAAATTCTCTCTCACTGATTAGACCCAACTGATCAGGAAATATTTTAATTCGCGAACCATTGCAAGCACCAATCGAAAAAAATAGAAGCAATAAAATGACAGAATTTACCGTATATATTTTTGCCATAGATGCCTCTCAATTTTTATTTATTCTGTTAATTACCTTTAATCTTTTTTTCTAACGTCAATATCGCCACCCGACGTATGTGCAATCAGTCCGGGTCCACCATCATTCAACTCGGCAACAATTTTAAGATCCGAGAGCTTGTTCGCATTATTCATTGTGATATTACATCCTACATCACCTCCTGAAGTTGAAAGATCTATGCCTTTGTTCACACCGAAATGATCAAGAGTTATATCACCGCCTGAAGTATGAGCAATAATGGGAGTATTACCGCCATTTAATTTAATATCACCTCCCGATGTTGAAACGTCAAGTGAGCCAAGAAAATCATTGCAAACTACATCACCACCGGAAGTTTGCATTTCAATTGTTCCTTCTACTTGAGCGAGCTTTATATCGCCCCCGGATGTATGAATGTCCGTATTGAATCTTCCCGGTA
>JASFSF010000421.1:0-3029 GCA_050114555.1 Ignavibacteria bacterium | reverse complement strand
TGCAACGCTGTCTTCAAGATCAAGAATAATTCCGTCCGGCTTATGCAGCCCGGCGTTGATAAAATATTTCGGTTCATTTCCGGGGAGGTAGAGACGAGTTCGTCTTAGAACATCGCTTTTTGTCTTATATAAATTTTTCCCTGGTATAGGGAGGAGATATTCTTTATCTAAATCGGGAAATAATTGTTTAACAGCTAATTCAAATCTTGCCGCTATTGTAAAAGGTAAAGCCCCGGCATCTTCAATTGATATCTTTACATTTTTTAAACCAAAATGTTTACACATATCTTTTATAAGCGAACGGATTGAATCCCCGTACATCGATTCAACCTTGCTCTTCAGGTTAATCTTTATTCCGCCGGAATTTTTCTTTTCCAGTTCAACAAAACAATCTGAACGGATTTTTTCTCCTCTTATTCCTACCGATGATTTATTTAATTTTCCCATTGCATTTCCTGTTATGAATGGCACGCAGATGACACAGATTATTCCGATCAGCGCAGATCAGTTAAATCAGTGTCATCAGTGTTCTATTTTTCTATAGTATCAATTTACTCATAAATTCTCTTGTGTTCATTTCGTCGCAGTTGAATATCATATCTTTTATTTCTTTTTGTTTTTCATCATTCAGCAGTTCAGAAGAGAGTGCATTAAACTTGTTATCAAGATCTTCAATTGTCATCGGTTCGCGTGGATCACCCTTCGGATATTCAAGGTATTCGGAATATTCTTTACCGTCTTTTGTTTTTACTACAACCCTGGAAGGCTGTTTTGCAGGAAACATTTTTTCAAATTCCTGAGATGGTTCACCTTTTATTTTGTCTATCACTTCCCAGATTCTGGGATCTTTTAATTTTTCATCACTGAAAGATTGAGTAGTAATTTTGTGATCTACAAGTGCACAAGCAATGCAATAGGGGAGTGAGTGATCGGCAGTTTCACGGGATTCAGGTCTGTATTTATGCGGATCGAAAAGTATATCATATGCCTGAGCAAGCGTTGTTAATGTAACCAATTCAATCTGGTCGTAACTGATATTATTTTCGGTAACAACTTTTAAAGTTGCTGAAAGATGTGTATGTGTAAGAGCTTCCGTTGGAAATGCTTTCATTCCGCATTCCATTATTTTATAGCTTTCGCCAAGACCACCAATCAAAGCATCGATATTCCATTCCCAATTGCTTAAGCCATCTCTCCCTTTCATTTCAACTTCTTCAACTTTTTGTTCTTTTGCATTGAAGCCAAGAAACGTATCCATAAATCCTTCTTTGCCTTCAAATACAGCTTCTGTTCCAGAATATCCTTTCTGTGCCATAAGTGCTGCAAACACTCCGCTTTGTACTGCCATCGGATCAACAGTGTTTTTCATCATTGTTAATTTGCCTGCGGTTGGACAACCAATAGTATGATTGTGACAACCGCTAATTCCAATTGCGTTTACCATCTGGTCTTCATTTAAACCAAGCAGTTTTCCTGCAACAATTGGCGAAACAAACTGTGTTAAAGTTGCGTGATGCCATTTACGCTCGCGAACTCCCGGTGTGGCAAACAAACACAATCTTTGCTCAAATTCATATGCAAGAACGATTGCTACTATTACATCTTTCATTGAAGCACCGACAAGCTCACCGACAGAAAGTGCGGCAGGGATTATATCGGATGGATGTGAGGGATCTTCTTTCCAGTATATATCGTTGAAATCGAGAGCACGAATCATTAATGAATTTACAAGTGTTGCATTGACAGCAGGAATTTTATCACCAAATCCGATAAGAGTTGCTTCTTCTTTTCCAGCCATTTCTTTGTAGATGTCTCTCAAAATGTTCACATCTTTAGTATGATAACCACCGTATGCACATCCGATGGAATCATAAAGATATCTTTTTACTTCATTGATGACTTCTTTTGGTAAGTCATTGTATTGTAAATTAATAGCGAATTCGGAAATTTTTCTTGATATGGATTTATTCATTTGCTTCCTACTTGAAAAAGGTTGATTGCAAACCTGCCTGTCGGCAGACAGGTTCCGCTATTTGCCGTGAGATTGATTTTTGCATGTTTTATCCTCAAAAATGGAACACTGATGACACAGATTCGACTGATTATCACGGATTAGATCTGTGAATATCCGTTCAATCAGTGTATTCCGTGTTCAATTATCTACTTAAATTTTTTTTCACCCAATTCTCCAGCCCGCAATCAATAATTAATTCTTGTGCTGCTTCACCAACGGGATCAATTGAGTATTCTTTATTATTAAATTTGAGAGTAGAATTTTGAAAATCAATTTTAACTTTTTTATTTGTTTGTACAGTTAACTTATCTTTTCCATATTCAGCTTTTAGATCATTAGCAAGATCAGAACATTCAATAACAAGAAAACCATTGTTGATAGCATTTCTTTTATACGTCTCACCCAAAGAACCTGCAACAATACATACTATTCCTTTATACTTTAATGATGTTGCTGCCTGTTCACGAGAACTTCCTGTACCGAAGTTAAATCCACCTGCAACTATATCACCTTTTTTTGAAATTTTGCCAAATTCAGGATCGTAGTTTTCCATAACAACTCCAGCTTGTTGTTCAGGAGTGAAATCATCATTGTATGTATATTTTCCCGGATAGATTCCATCGGTATTGAGATTATCCTGATGACAGAAAAGCAAATCGCCTTCAATTGATTCAGGGAATCCATCACGGATTTTAACTTTTGGTTTGGCAGAATCTTTTTTAGAATTTGTTTTGATTTCACCATTAATTGAAAGATTCTCGTCATTTTCCCAATCGTACCAAATCTTTCCTGAAACTGCAGATGCAGCAACTACTGCGGGTGAAGCTAAATAAGCTTGTGCACTTGGTGAACCCATTCTTCCTTTAAAGTTTCTGTTGGTTGCCGAGATGCCGACTTCACCATCCTCAAGTAATCCTATACCTAAACCTATGCATGGTCCGCAGCCGGGAGGAAGTGGTCTGGCACCCGCATCAATCAGTGATTGCCAATAACCTTCTTTTTCGCTTTCCTTTTG
>JASFSF010000420.1:0-3033 GCA_050114555.1 Ignavibacteria bacterium | reverse complement strand
CTACACCGGAATTGAATTAATTAGCAAAGAATAAAAGATTGAGTCCCCTAAAAAAAATAACGCGCGAATTTCTTTCTAAAAGATCGAAGTTGTTTAGCAAACAGCTTACGCCCGCTGATTCAGCGAACTTTAGTGTGGAATACAGTTTGCTTGTTGAAGAATACATTCGTTCACTTGCCGGAAAAACATCAAATAATTTTGTCCTAACTTCTGCCGGAAGTTTTTGCAGAAGAGAACTTGCACCATATTCAGATATTGATCTTATATTTATAGCAAACTCCATTAAAAAAAATGAAGAGGAAATTGCCAGGCTTGTAAAGATATTCTGGGACAGCGGAATTGAAGTGTCGCACACAGTCAGAAATTTTACAGATATTAAAAAATATCTAAACGAAGATCTTCATACATTTACCCAATTTTTCGAAACACGTTATTTACTTGGTTCCAAATCGATTTATGAAAAGTTTAATGATAAATTACTTAAATCATTAACTGATGAAGTGGTTGTTAAACTTATTAATGCATTGTTCGAGGATATAAAATTAAGATATAATAAATACGGAGATTCACCAAAAGTACTTGAGCCTAATGTAAAATTATCAGCAGGGGGTTTAAGAGATTTCCAGGTTGTTGAATGGATGTATATTTTCAATAACAGATCGCTGCTTGATAACCAGAATGAATCAACGCAGGTAGAGATGTTCATTCAAACTTTAATGAAGGAAAAAATTACCTCGAAGGAAGAATGCAAGAGATTACTGAATAGTTACCTTTTAATACTTGATATTCGAAACCTATTACATCTTTATACCAATCAGAAAACAGACCGATTCGAGTTCAGCTCCCAATTAAAAATTGCTGATTTATATGGATATGATGAAGAAAACCTGACTAAATTTATGCGGAGATATTTCGAAGCGTCAAATGCACTTAACAGGTTTGCTAAATCAATGATAAAAAAATATGATGAGCAAACAAGTTTACCATTGCCACCTTCGCTTGCCATTGTACTTGATGATGATTTTACGCTTACGGGAAAAACAATCTCCCAGCAATCGAATATGGAATTATCATTTTCCGATATTTTAAGAGCACATTACTATCGCGGATATTATTCAGCCAGGTTCGATGAAAGATTGAGAACTGATATTATTGAAAAAGTTGAAAGTTCGGAGAATCTTAATATCAATGAATCTGCCTCGTCAGTCTTTTTCAGGGAAATATTGAAACTTCCTAAAAATGTAGGGCAAACATTATCTGTTATGAATGAGCTCGGTGTTCTCGGAGTATTCCTGCCGGAGTTTAGTGATCTATCTGGTTTTCTGCAGCATGGAGTTTACCATTGTTACACTACAGATGAACATACATTAACAACTATCAAGAATGTTGAAAAGCTGGGGAATGAAAATTCCACGCTCGGGAAAATCTATAAAAAGAATCAAAATAAGGAATTGCTAAACCTGGCTCTCCTTTTTCACGATATAGCAAAACCAATTGATATCTCAGGTCACGAAATAATCGGTGCTGAGATGGCTTCCTCAATAATGTACAGGCTCGGTTATAGTGAGAAAGAAACAGATATTGTTACGTTCCTTGTAAGAAATCATCTCTTTATGGAACAGGTAGCATTCCGTAGAAATTTGAATGATCCCGAAACACTAAACAACTTTACATCTACATTTAATACTATTGCAGAGCTTGATTTACTTTATTTATTAACCTATGCAGATTTATCGGCAGTAAGTCCTGCAATATGGACAAACTGGAAAAGCGATTTGCTTGAAGAGTTATATCAAAAAAGTTATGAGATGCTTCAGAAAAAAATTACTGGAGAAGAGTTGTTGATTTCCAGCACCTCCGTTATACCTGAAGATATTTCGAAGCACTCCGAGAAAATTACAGAATCACATGCGCAGGAGCATATTGAATCAATAAACGATATTGGTTACGCACAACAATTTACAGTTAAGGAAATCGCTCATCATATTGAAGAAATACAAAAAGGCACGGGAATCACTGTTTTGTTTAAGGAACAAAATGGTTTTACGAATATCACTTTAATTACAAGGGACTTTCCCTCTTTGCTATCAAAGGTTTGCGGTGTATTGGCAATTAATGATGTTAATATTCAGGACGCAAAAATATTTACCAGGAAAGATGGCATTGTAATAGACACTTTTAACACAACAGACTTTCGAACGCATAAAAAGATTAATCCGGAAAATTATAGAAAAATTGAAAGTGATCTTAAAAAAGTTGTAAGCGGAATGCTTCAGCTAAGTAAAGAAATTGCGTCGATGAAATCAAAATGGTGGAGAATTGAGAGTAAGTTTTTTAAGCGAACAGGTCAGGTTAAAATAGTTTTTGAAAAGCATGAGAATTATACTATCATCGATATTTTTTCACCAGACCGATTGGGTTTTCTTTACCAGGTAACAAGCGCGATGAATGAACTTGGACTAAATATTTACTTTGCAAAGATTTCTACACGAAGTGACGATATAGTAGATTCGTTTTATGTTTTAGACCGGAAAAACAAAAAGATTTCGCCATACGATTATGAGTTTATTAAATCGAAACTGACTCAAACAATAAATCAAATACTATAGGAATTTATGAGCAGCAAAAAACCAATCGGTGTGTTTGATTCCGGGATAGGGGGACTAACGGTTGTTAAACGTTTTTTTACAAGCTTGCCGAATGAGAACATAGTCTATTTCGGTGATACGGCACGCGTACCTTACGGTTCAAAATCAAATTCAACAGTGATTGAATATTCAATGCAAAACACTAATTTTTTGTTGAGCAAAGACGTTAAGGCTGTTGTTGTTGCTTGTAATACAGCATCTTCGGTGGCACTGCAAGAATTAATAAATCATTTCGATATCCCTGTCATTGGAATGATTGAACCTGGAGCAGAGATGGCAACAAGAAAATCAAAGAACAAAAAGATCGGTGTTATTGGAACAAGATCGACCATTAATAATAAGGCGTACTCAAAAAAGATTTTAAGGATAGATCCAACTATTGAAG
>JASFSF010000419.1:0-3042 GCA_050114555.1 Ignavibacteria bacterium | reverse complement strand
AGAATTGTGCAGCTGCTTGAGGAGAAGGAGATTAAAAAAGGGAAAAAATTTGGCAAAATAATTAATTCTGTTCAAGAAATTGCTCTTAATACACGTTCGATTGCTCAAAACAATTTTGATCATGTAGAGAATAATCACACAAGACTCTCAGATGAAGAGTATAATTCACTCAACCAATTAATTGAATTGTTGAAGAAAGAGGTGAGGGAATCAAACGAAATTCTTGATTCCAAAGATTTTTCAAAATTAGATGAGTTCAAGAATACAATTTCCGACTTTAAAGATATTGCAGATAGTTTTGACCTGGATCAGATTACAAGAATAAAATCAAACAGAACTACTGCACGAAGCAGCCTGCTTTATTTACGAGTGTCTTCGGATATCGAAAATATTTCAGGTCATCTTGAAGGGCTTATTACATCAGCTAAAAGTACCTTCGAAAGTTTCAGTAAAGATAAAGATGATGGGTAGTTATAGAAGAAAGAGGATTTACAATAGTTTAAATATTCTTTAAGTAATTTAACAATAACTTTTAGATATACTTATTTGTTTATGATTGATAGATTAATTTGTTTTTCTGTTTCCATTCATTCTCAAATTGAACAGGATCAATAGTATTATTCCAACTGGAAATTTCATCAATCATTCTATCAAAATTCTCTTCGATAAGCATTAATTGCACATTATCTTCTAGAAGAAACTTTATTTCCTTCTCGGTTTGCAAATCAGTATGTTCTCAATTTTTGGTTACAACATAAGGAGTAAATAAGAACATATTCTTACCAAATGATTAAATCTTTGTTCACTATGTAGTGTACTGTTTTATTACAAAGGGAAAAAAGATTTAATCTGGTGGGATTAATTGTAGATTCTCGAATTTTTGAAGTTAATTTTAATTAAAACCATTAACTTTATGTGGAATTTTTAGCATCTTAAAAACGGAATTTAATTATTTATTAATTCAATGAATCGTTGAGTTATTTAGTAAAAATATTTAAAGGATGTTTTGTAAAAATAATTAGGCTATCTTTTTCTACATTGAGTTCCTATAAATGCAAAAAATAAAAAAATTCTATAATAACTATCGCAATTTATTTGCGTTTGTTGGATCAATAATCTTCCTTTATCTGTTTATGTTCAGCATTCAGTTAATGGGGACATCATTAAAATTTTTAGGCGAAGAGTTTTCAAAATCATTAATCGCAACCACTTCAAATCCGTTTGTCGGCTTATTCATAGGAATACTAGCTACATCGATAATACAGAGCTCATCCTCGATAACATCTATTGTTGTTGGTATGGTTGGAGTTGGTGCTTTGACAATAGATACTGCGATTCCGGTTATAATGGGAGCAAATATAGGCACGGCTATCACAAATACGATCGCCTCCCTGCCTCAAATCAACAGAGTTAATGAATTTAAAAGGGCGTTCTCTGCAGCTACTGTACATGACCTTTTTAATCTCCTCTCAGTAGCTATTCTGTTTCCATTGCAATTTCTAACTAATTTTCTTGGAAAAATTGCAACAGTTTTAGAAAGATGGTTTTCAAATATTGGTGGATTGAAATTACTTAGTCCTGTAAATGAAATTACACGGCCGGCCGTTGAAATTTTGTCTGAGCCACTAAAAAATATGCCATGGATATTTTTTATTATTGCACTAATTTTGCTTTTTATTTCAATAAAGTTTATGGTTTCATCGATTAAGGTAATAATTGTTCTACGCGCAAGAGATTGGTTCGATCGATACTTATTTAAAACTGCATTTAGAGCATTTACAATTGGATTGGTACTAACAGTTGTTGTACAAAGCAGTTCAATGACTACTTCTCTAATTGTCCCAATGGCCGGAGCCGGATTACTTTCTTTGGAACAAATATTTTTATTTACTCTCGGTGCAAATATTGGGACTACACTTACCGCTATATTAGCAGCATTGTTAACCGGGAGTTCAGCAGCAGTAATCGTTGCATTCTCTCATCTGGTTTTCAATATACTTGGAATAACTATCTGGTGGCCATTGAAGAATCTTCCGATACAGATTGCAAGAAAATTTTCTGAGTATGCCAAAAGAAACAAAATAATTCCGGTGGTGTATGTATTAAGTTTGTTTTTCATTTTACCACTAATTTTGATTTTAATTTTTAACTGAGATTAAAAATGATTCACGAAATTTTATCGATCTTCAAATCTAACACACTGATGGATAGAGCATTTCAACGTTCAAATGATATGTTGGGCTTAACTTATAGAATGTATCTACAGGCAAGAGAAGTACTGAGGAAAACTGAACACAACCAGTTGAACATTGATATCTTTGATGAGGACAGCGAGGTAAACAAATATCAACGTGAGGTACGTAGGGATGTTTTTAATCATCTTGTGTTAACCAGCGGGGAACAATTGAGTTCAGGGTTAGTGCTTATAAGCATTGTGATTGATATAGAACGAATTGGTGACTTTACCAAAAACATTACTGAGGTTGCTATAAATCATCCCCAGCGTTTACATGGAGGAGTATATGAGGATGAGATCATCCGGATCGAAAACGCTGTTGAAGATAATTTCAAACGAAGCATTTATGTTTTTAAAAATTCAGATGAAGAGGCAGCAAGAGAACTTATTAACAATCTGAAATGGATCAGTAAATCCTGTGATGATATTTTAATGTCGCTGGTAAAACAAACTGATCCCTCAATTACAAGCGGGAGTGCTGCAGCTCTTGCATTATATATCAGATCACTTAAGAGGATTCATTCCCACCTTAAAAATGTAACAACGAGTGTTGTAAATCCATTTCATCGGATAGGTTTCAAACCGAAGAAAAAGAAGAAATGAGCTAGCTTTGAACTAAGGATGAGATAGATTTCAAATGACTTAAGTTAGCTTTAATCGAAAATATTCTCTAAACCCTTAGACTGAAATTCACGTGAGTCAAAGTTTTTTTCAGGGTAAAAAATTTTTTTGATTCTACTCCCGAATAAGCTGCCCCAACTGGCAGTAACAATATAATTTGGCAAAGATTCATTCATCCCTTCAAG
>JASFSF010000418.1:0-3050 GCA_050114555.1 Ignavibacteria bacterium | reverse complement strand
AGTAAATAGATTGCTTCTTATTTTCTTATACCCCTATCGATAACGGTTGATAGGGGTTTTTTATTTTAATTATATATTACTTCTTTTTTTTAAACCTAAGGCAGCAGAGAATAATAAATTGTAATTTAAGATAACAATCTGTTTTGCACTGTAAAAAGATAACCTAAAGTAATACTTATTCGAATTAATTTGGATTGAGAAAAATCGATAATTGAATGACCATAGTTCCTTTATGCTATTTTGCTACGAACGCTATATAAAAAGAATGGAGTAGTAAAAAGTTTGGTAAATAAATCTTAGATTTCTATGTTAAAATTATCTCTGACCGGAAGGAATAATTAACTAGTAGTTTCTGCTAATGCAGAAATGTCCGGTTATAAATATTAAAACAAGTTATGGAAGAACATAATCTCTCTCATTCAGAATTATATTATTCTCCATTTGATAATGTTTTAAATGATACCATAACTTTAACGGGAGATGAATATAAACACTCAGCTAAAGTAATGCGGAATAAAATTGGTGATATAATTCGTATTACTGATGGAATGGGACAAATATTCAAAGCAAAAATTTCTTCGGTTGATCGGGAAATTCTGACTGCAAAAATAAAGGAGACAGTATCTTACAGCAATAAATCAGCTCACCTATATTTCTGCATACCAAAACTTAAGAGCCCTGATCGCTTTAAATTTGCTTTGGAAAAATGTGTTGAATTAGGTGTGACCAACTTTTTAATATTTGAAGCGGAAAGATCCGTTGCAAAGGGAACGAATTTAAAACGCTGGGAGAAAATAATTCTTTCTGCAATGAAGCAATCTTTAAGAGCTTATTTGCCCAAAGTTCAAATCCAAAAAGATCTGTTAAGCATTTCAGAGCTACCTGGAAACAAAATTATTTTCGAGCAAACCAGTCAAAATGTATTTCACTTCAATCTAACAAAGGAATCCACCTACTTTTTTATTTTCGGACCGGAAGGTGGATTAACGGAAGATGAATTGAATCTCTTTGATAGAGATTCAATATACTCGCTTTCAACTCACAG
Source organism: Ignavibacteria bacterium (assembly GCA_050114555.1). Classification (GTDB taxonomy): domain Bacteria; phylum Bacteroidota; class Ignavibacteria; order Ignavibacteriales; family Ignavibacteriaceae; genus BMS3ABIN03. The sequence goes on along the minus strand of JASFSF010000418.1, from coordinate 2,005 downwards.
ATTAAGAAGTGAAACAGCAATGATAAAAGCTGCATCATTATTGTCTAAAGTTTTCTTTTAAAAAAACAACCCAGTACCGGGGAGATACTGGGTGCGATCCTTGTATATCAAAGGGCAGGGGAGAACCCTTTGAAAGGATCAATAAGTTCATCATGTGGGATGGTTAAAGATAATATGGCTAATGCAATTTGTCAACTATTTGCAAAAGCCCGAATTTTAGTATTAGCACTCAATAGTTGATACTAAAAACTAAACCCCTGCCATCGCCCACCAATCATTAACAATAATATCAAACTTCATTTTTTGCTTTCTATCCAGTAATGACAATATCTGCATAGTTGCATTTTGTCTTGCTGCTCTCTTCTTGTTAACATCATTACCTGCCGCGGAAACATTCCTGAAAAATTCTTTAAGAATATTGCTGACTGTAACTTTTTGTTGTTCAGAGAGAAGTAGTTTTTTTGCCAGCTTATTTGTCATTTGAGTAATTTTGTTCGGATTATTGTTAGGCAATTGTGATTTGGCGTTCACTGTCCCTGGGACCAATACAACGATACATATAATAGAAACTAAAAATGAATATGATAATAATTTTTTAAATGTAGTTTTCATCTTCTTACTTTTATTTGTTTATAGCTATCTAAAACTAATTAGTGTATTTATTTTAATCAATGCTATTCTTACTATGAAAATGTTTTACTTGTTCCTGCTTTATTTTATCCTGTAGAATAATATATATTGCATTTAGTTCGATTTACAATTAGATAAAATATGCCGGATTTTACTGAATCAGCAAAAAAATTACTCGATCATCACATCCGTATCCTTAACAATAAAGGTTATAAAACTTCTTTGCCACAGAAGTCACAATACAATTTTCATTCCGAAATTGAGTGCCCCGACGGCAAACTAAAATTGTTGGTTTATTTTGGTAAAAAGGGGAACAAAGTTAATTTGCAGGGAAATAAAGAAATTAAATCGTATAGGTTAGTATACGATATTGTATTTGAGGAACAATTATTTTCGTCAGTATCGAATGGAATAATTGAACCAGCAGTTTATATTGGAACTGATGAATCGGGTAAGGGGGATTACTTTGGACCGCTTGTGGTTGCTGCTGTTTATATCGATCCTTCTATATCAAAACATTTTATCTCACTCGGGATCAGAGACAGCAAAGAGTTAAGTGATAAGTCAATATCCTTACTTGCAGGTAAGATTAAAAAAGTGAAGGATTGTGTTTATGACATAATCACCGTCAATCCGGAAAAATATAATTACCTGTATAATAAATTTAGAAATCTCAACCGACTTCTTGGCTGGGCACATGCAAAAGCGATTGAAAATATTCTCAGCAGTAAACTTGCACCGGAAGCTATAAGTGATAAATTTGGAAACGAAAAATACATCTATGATTCACTTCAGGAAAAAGGGAAAAATATCAGATTGCATCAAGTTACCAAAGCAGAAAGATATACTGCTGTGGCAGCTGCTTCAATACTGGCGAGAGAATCGTTCTCTGGATGGTTCGTTAGTAAAAAAAAGGAATTAAACATTCTTTTACCTAAAGGAGCATCAGCAGAGGTTGAAAACAAAGCAAGGGAAATAAAATCGAAGTTCGGTGAAGAAACATTAAGCAAATTAGTAAAACTTCACTTTAAGACAACTAAAAAATTGTAACTAAATATACCAGGAGATACAAATGCCTAAGGGCTCAAAAGTAAGAAGGATTGGTATACTAACCGGAGGTGGTGATTGCCCGGGTTTGAATGCAGTTATTAGAGGTGTTACCAAACCTGCACAGGATTACGGAATGACTGTGATTGGAATACAAGATGGATTTGAAGGATTGGTTGAAGGTAAAGGGAGAGAATTAGCAAACCGCGATGTTTCCGGCATCCTTAATCTTGGAGGTACAATTCTGGGATCTTCAAATAAGGGAGATCCGTTTCATTGGCCAATGGAGAGGAATGGCAAAATATTAATCGAAGACAGGTCGAACGAT
>JASFSF010000417.1:0-3062 GCA_050114555.1 Ignavibacteria bacterium | reverse complement strand
GAAGCGTGATCGATAGCAAATTTAAAACAAGACAAAGGGTTTTACCGCAAAAGGAAAAAAGCCATATAAGTAACGGTGATATTGAAACTGATCTAATTGAAATAAACAATAAAACGGATAAAGATTGTATTCTACATGATATTGAGCGCAAGGAACAACTTGAGAGATGCTATAAAGAACTTTTGGAAGATGATGATTGTGCACTGGTTTTTCTTGAATGGAAAGAAGGAAAAACCAGTAAGGATATATCCGATAGTCTCGGCATTACGGTGGAAGAAGTTGAACGAAATAAAAAGCGGCTTCGTTACAAGCTAAGAAAAAGATTTAATAAAAATTAATTGTTTATAACCGGGAGGTGTTTGCGGCCATGGGCAAAAATGACATTGATGCCCTATTGGATTTTTATCTTTTCTCCGATTTGGGTGATGAGAAAGCAGTAACGGAATATCTAGAAGAGGAGGAATTAGATTTTAATTCATTCTATGATGAATTAGGAACAGTATTAAAGAAGAAAAAAGCAGAACTGAAAGTCACACGGGGGAAAAAGAGAATTGAGAAATATCTTAATGAGTTAAAAAAACTTGCCGGTGATATAACTGCTGAAGGGAATACAAAGCAGATAGAACTAGCTTATGCATTTCATAAACTGCATTCGGAGTTGAGTGAGAAAGAAGTAAAAGAGATTATGGAAGAATCACGTAAACTTGCTATATTGCAAAAAATAATTGAAAGTGATGAGTAACCTAGCAAAAGCCAGAGCAAGAAAATTGCTTGAGGAATATGCTATCAATTCCCCTTCCGAACTTGATCTAATGAATATAGCTTATGGAGAAACCATTGTAATAGAAGAAGCTGACCTTGACGGGTATCTGGGCAGAATTACTTATAAAGCTAATCTTGGAATAATTAAAATACACAAATGCATTAATGAGGAAGGCCAAAAAAGATTTGTGATTGCTCACGAGTTAGGACACTTCTTTAACTACAGCAGAAACGGGGAAAACTGCAGTGAACTCAATATGATGGCTTTTAAATCTCAAAATGAAATCGAACAAAATGCCAACATTTTCGCATCAGAATTATTGATGCCGGAAGAATGGTTAATTGAATTTGTAAAAACTGAAAAACCGGGAATAAAACTAGTACAAAAAACAGCAGAATATTTTAATGTTTCTCTCAGTGCCGCGGCTCTGAGAATTGCCCAGACAGATGTTTATCCTATGGCAGTTATAATGAGCACTAATGGCAAAGTAAAATGGTCAAGTATTTCAGAATATTTCCCATTCCACTGGATACCCGTAGGATATAAAGTCAATCCAAACTCTTACGCTTATGATATTTTTAAAAGTCAAACTGTCATTGCTGGCGGAGTGCATGCCCGCCGTGGCGGAAAGCAATCTCAACCTGAACAAGTACTCGCAGATTCCTGGTTTCTTGATGATAAAAATTATAAGCGCGACTACTTTTTAATTGAACAGAATTTCCCTTTGCCAAATTACAACTCTGTACTTACCATACTGCTGGAAGACGCATGACCCGAAATTGAGAATTTTCAATTTATAATTGTTAATTTTTAAAAGAGCATTTCGCCCCCTATAATATTTAGAAAAGAAATATGCATTACTAAAAACTTACTAATTCTTATCTTACAATTAATAAAATTATTACAATGTAAATTATGAAATGTCTTGTTACCGGCGGAGCCGGATTTATTGGCAGCAACATATTTGAAGAACTCCTGAAACGAAATTACTCTGTAGGAGTTCTCGATAACTCCTCAATAGGCAAGACAGAAAACCTCCGTGAATCTGAAAAAGATAAGGCTGTTGATAAAATTGATGTAATCCATCAGCAGGCTGTATTGCTTTCTGTCCCCGTTCTATAGCAAACCTGATAACAACGATTAAAAAGTTCTCAGAATCATAACAATCTGTTCGTTACAAAAGGATTTAGAATAAAGTATGCTATCCCTTTTGGAAATTTCTTTGAGATTGTTTATATCAGTTCATCGAAAGACTTTTCTGCATCTCAGAGACGTGAATACCTTGAGAAGGGTGTAAATGAGAAAAATATTGTCCTAAATCCGAATGGTACTATTAAGTTCAAGCCATACTTGTTTGAAGATGATGCTATAAACTGGGAGCTACGCTACCCTTTACAGGTTCTCGGTTCAACCAGAGGAAAAGTATATATAGCAAAATTTATGAATGAAACACACATTGGATTCAGTGCAAGAGAAATGGCACTTGTGGGCAGTGTTTTTGATTTTCGTTTCGATGCATTGATAAGCAGTCCGGTTAGACAGCCTCAATTTGTTTTTGATATTATCATTCAAAAAATCTTCGACTACTGGTCTTTCAGCTCTATATCCGTGGGACCAAGTGGTACAATAGGTACTCTTAATGATGGCTCGTTAGGATTTACAGCTATCTTTTTCAATTTTAGATTGAAGTTGGGGACATCGTTATAATTGAATGAAAATTCTCAACTCTAATCATTTTGGTAGAGTGTTGCCAGAGTGCTATTCAGATTACTTCTAAGTATTAAGTTGTCATTCCGGAATTCGCCCATCGGCGAATATCCGGAATCCAGAAATTTTTTACTGAATCCCCGCCTGCCTGACCGGTAGGCAGGCATCCGCGAGGATGACACTATGAAATTATCCGATAAATGTATTTGAATAATGCACTGCATTACCAACGGCGTCAAAAGAGAGGATTGTAAAGAATCCTTTATGAACCTGGTATTTATCGAATAGCTGGGATTGTTGATTCGATAGTCCTGCAGAAAATGATAATGCTGTATCAAGAGACAATATTTGTGAAGCTGAGAGCGGGATTAATATGCTGTGATCCTTTACCATATTATCAACCGGATTACTCAAAAATAATATTGAATAGAGTTGAATTGATATCTCAAATGCAGGATCAATTTCCCACGTACTTCCTATTGGATCAATATCTACCTGTATGGTAGAAGAAGAAACAATAATGGAAGTAGCAGTTACGTTAAATCCAAGATCCGGAACAAGAGTAACATTATCACTCAGATTGTTCTCTTCA
>JASFSF010000416.1:0-3069 GCA_050114555.1 Ignavibacteria bacterium | reverse complement strand
AACGGAAGGCACAAGCGGAACAGGTGCTCCCCTGGGACCAGCCCTCAAAGATAATTTCCCTGAGGTTGAAACATTTGCAAGGGCTATGGAAGTGCGCAGTGTTTTAGTCAAATATGAAAACAACATTTTCTATGAGGATAAACGTCTATATGCGGATAATGATCTTTTCCAGATATTAACTATTCCATTTCTGCAAGGTGATGTGAAGACAGCATTACTGCGTCCGGCAACTGTAGTTATCACTTCCAGCATAGCAAAAAAATATTTCGGTAATAATAATCCTATTGGACAAAATATTACTATTAACACTAAAGATTTTGAAGTTACAGGTGTAACTGAAGATCAGCCGCTGAATAGTCACTTTGAGTTTAATATGATTATGTCGTTAAAAACATTGGAGGAACAAAGTAATTATCCATTTGAGGCCTGGTTCATATGCAATTTTCATACTTATATCAGACTTGCTCCTTTAACAGACGCAGTTAGTTTCGCTAAAAAGATTGATCCTGTAATTAATAAATTTTACAAGGAAGATTTAGATATTGGAGAAACTTTAAGCTACGTTATACAACCTGTTGCGGATATACATCTTTATTCGCAAATGAGTGATGAACTTGGACAAGCTGGTAATCCTTCCACACTTAAAGCGTTCATACTCGTCAGTGTTTTTATTTTGCTGATTGCCTGTATCAATTTCACAAATCTAACCACTGCTAAATCTTCAATAAGAGAAAAAGAGGTAGGGATACGTAAAACTGCCGGCGCAAACAGAAAACAGTTGTCAATTCAGTTTTTAGGCGAAACTTTCGTAATGTCCTTTATTTCTATCCTTCTGGCAATAGTTATTATAATCGCAATCCTACCAACATTCAATATAATAGCAGGCACTTCCTTTGTTATCGGAGATTTTCTGAACCCAACAGTTCTTATATCGCTACTGTTTTTGGTTGTTGTTGTTACAATCCTTGCGGGTATCTACCCTGCATTGATATTGTCTTCCTTTAATCCTGTTAAGGTTTTAAAAGGAAACTCTCAATCCGGTAGTAAAGGTTTTTCGTTAAGAAAAATATTAGTTGTAAGTCAGTTCGCAATTTCAATTTTACTGGTAACTTCCTCAATTATCATTTACACTCAAATTGATTTTATGAAAAACAGGTATCTGGGATTTGATAAAGAACAGAAAATTATAATTCCTGTTCGATCGAAAATAGGTGATAAATATGAGATGATTAAGAGTGAATTCCTGAAAGATCCTTCTTTTACTGAGGCTTCATTTTCTTCAACAGTGCCGGGGAGAGATGTTACTGGAATCTGGACGACAAATATTGAAGGAAGAACCGATAAAGCGGGTGTTGGTATGAGTTACTACTACATTGATCCAGATTTTATTGAACTTTACGGAATTAAAGTTGTTGCCGGAAGACCATTTCAGGAAGATATTACTTCCGATATAGAACATGCCTATATGATAAATGAAACTGCAGTGCAATCATTGGGTTGGGCAGCACCCGAAGAAGCGATCGGGAAAAGATTAGTTGGTATAGATTCCGCACAAACAATCATAGGTGTTGTGAAAGATTTTAATTATGCAGGACTTCAAAATGAACTTGAACCTATGGTACTTGAATGGAGACCGGAAAGTTTTGGATACCTCACACTTGAATTAAACAAGGACAAAGTGCAGCATGCTTTATCTTTTGCCGAAGAGAAATGGAATGAACTTTTCCCGGGAAAACCTTATGAATTTCATTTTCTCGATGAAGATTTTGCAAGGTTATACAATTCAGAGGAAAACTTTGCAAGGTTGATCAGCTACTTTACCTTGCTTGGATTTCTAATAGCCTCCCTGGGCTTGTTCGGTTTAGCATCTTTTCTAACTGAAAGAAGAACAAAGGAGATTGGAGTTAGAAAAGTTCTTGGAGCATCGGTTTCAGGTATTACAATTTTAGTGTCAAAAGAATTTATTAAATGGGTCCTGGTTGCCAATATATTAGCCTGGCCGATTGCGTACTACATTATGAATAGCTGGCTGCAGGATTTTGCATACAGGATTCAAATTACACTCTGGCCATTTTTACTGTCCGGGTTTATTGCACTTTTCTTTGCTGTAATGACAGTAAGTTTTCAATCAATTAAAGCTGCAATTGCTAATCCGGTTGAAAGTTTAAAATATGAATAACAGTCTAACGAAAATAATTGGAGATAACTCATGATTTTAAATTATCTGAAAATCACATTAAGAAATATTATAAGAAACAAAACATATTCACTGATTAACATACTCGGTCTTTCTATTGGTATTGCGAGCTGTATCTTTATCTTCTTGTTTATTACTTACGAAACAAGCTTTGATAAATTTTATTCCAAAGCCGAAAGGATTTATGTTATAGCTGTCGAAGAAAATCATCCATCCGGTACTCAGTACTCACTTGGAACACAATTCCCTTTTGCAGAGGCTATTCGAACTGATTTTCCTGAACTGGATGCCGTATCAAGGATATATGCTGAAGGCGAAACTCAGGTAACTGTGGACAACCAGGTATTTACTGAAGAAAATATTCTGTTTACGGAAGGCGGATTTTTTAAAATGTTCGATGTGCAATATGTTTTAGGCGATCCGGGTAATCCTTTAGCTGATCCCAACTCTATATTACTTACAGAAGAAGTCGCTTCTAAATATTTTGGTAATGAATCGCCGATTGGGAAAAGAATAAAACTAAATAATTTAATTGAACTCTCGGTTAGTGGTGTTATCAAGTCTCCACCGAATAATACAAGTCTTACCTATACAGCTATTGCTTCAGTCGAAGCGTTGACAGCAGATTACCTTGGTATGGATATGGATCGATGGAATATTACTTCGTCATCTAATGCAACGTTCATTTTACTCCCGGATAATATCACGACCAAATATGTTACAGATAGATTTGATTCTTTTAAGAAAAAATATTTAAGAGAAAGAGATATCGAAATTAATAATTATTCGCTACTGGCACTGACGGAGCTTCATAATAACACACTTTATAGTTATATAACATATACTACCAGCGCAGAAACAATTTATATTTT
>JASFSF010000415.1:0-3084 GCA_050114555.1 Ignavibacteria bacterium | reverse complement strand
TTTGATTTGATATTAGCTATAAAAATCGATAATGGCAACAATTGTAATCCAGATCACCTTTTGAATTCCATTATTGATTTATTTGAGCAATAATATTATTTTGGAAACTGTAAAAACGAATATAGTTTCCATTTGCTACCAACAAACATAAAAATAAATCAGGAACGAGACAAAATTCTCAATTACTCGAAAGAGCTTTTCTTTAAGGAAGGATTTTATAAAATAACAATGGACACAGTTGCCTCAGATTTGCGGATAAGTAAGAAAACCATCTACAAAAACTTTAATTCAAAAGAATCGCTTATAAAATCTATTGTGCAATCAGTTAAAGCAGAGATTTCAGAAAATCTTGATCAAATTATTAGTTCAAAAGATAACTCTGTTCTGAAACTCATTGGTATTAATCAGCTGCTAGGTAAACTGCTCATGAAATTGAATGATAAATGGATAAACGATCTCAAGGTTTATCTGCCCGAACTCTGGAATGAAATTGATGAGTTTAGAACGAAAAGGCTGTACGCTGCTTTTTCATCTATAATTTCAAAAGGACAGGAAGAAGAATTAATTAAAGGCTATCCTGCAGATATGATGGTAATGATTTTTTTATCAACTTTAAGAGGAGTTGTTAATAATGAATTTCTATTGAACAGCAGGTATTCGTATAAAGATGCAGTGGGGACTTCTCTTCAGGTATTATTTTCAGGAATACTCACTGCAAAAGGAAAGAAAATTTTTAAAAAATCATTTTCAAAGGTTTAAAATGAACGCTCTAAAAGTAATAAGCTCTCTCACACTCTTGCTAGTCTTAATTTCTTGTGGTAACAGCTATGATGGAGAAACTATTGAAGCACAAGGGACCATCGAAGCAACTAATGTACTTGTCAGTTCAAAAGTGAACGGAGAAATATTAAGTGTGTTAAAAGATGAGGGAGACTATATCACAGCTGGTGATACTGTTATGCTAATAGATAGAGAAATATATGAATTACAGTTGGCTGCGGCATTAGCTGTAATGCAAGGAGCCGAAGCTCAATACTTATTGTTGAAAACAGGAGCCAGGGAAGAGGATATAAATCAAAGCGAAGAGCTGCTCAAACAGGCAGAGATAAATTTTGAACTGGCAAATAAAGATTTTAAAAGAATGAAAAACTTATATGAGTCCAAAGCTATTACACAAAAACAATTTGATGATGCTAAGGCACGATATGATGTATCACAGGCACAGTTAAGATCTGCAAAGGAGAACTTTAGTAAAATATCAAATTATGCACGGCCGGAAGAATTGAAGCAGGCAGAGGCTAATCTTAATCGTGCTATTGCGAATGTGAATTTAATAAAGAAAAGTATTCGAGAATGTTATGTCACCTCCCCCATCAGTGGATTTATAGTGAAAACATTTATTGAGGAGGGCGAAACAGCCACAGCTATGTCCTCCCTGTTTTACGTTTCGGATTTAAGTAAGATTGAAATGACTATTTATATTTCTGAAACTGAATTAGCTAAGGTAAAACTAAACCAACAAGCCGAAATTACAACCGATACTTATCCTGATAAAAATTACGAAGGGCGGGTTTCATATATTTCACCGGAAGCAGAGTTTACACCCAAGAATATTCAAACTAAGGAAGAACGAACAAAACTTGTTTTTGCAGTAAAGATAAAAATTGGCAACAATGATTTTGAACTCAAAGATGGCATGCCTGCTGATGCAGTAATCTATTTATAATTTCAAAATTTCAAATTGCATAATTACAGTAGTAATTTAGAAAATAATGGAGGGTAGTATGAAAATACTAAAATTTGAAGATATTAAAATTTGGCAAGATGCAAGGGAATTAGTTAAACAAATTTATATGAGCCCTTCAAATCAAAAGTTTAGTAAAGATTTTGGATTAAGAGATCAAATTCAAAGAGCCGCTATATCTATTATGTCCAATATAGCTGAAGGATACGAGAGAGATTCAAACAGAGAATTAATCAGATTCCTTCATTTCTCAAAGGGATCAGCTGGAGAAGTTAGAAGTCTTTTATATGTGGCACATGATCTTGAATATCTAAACAAAGAAGAATTTAGAACACATTATGAATTCGCGGTTTCTATTATTAAACAAATTGCAAACTTCATAAAATATTTAAAACAAAGAAATAAAGCATAACTGATATTTGCAATTTTGTAATCTTGCAATCTTATTATGAATAGCATAATTGAAATAGAGAATCTGGTAAAAAGTTACGGTGAAGTTAAAGCCGTAAAAGGCATTGATTTGAATATTCAAAAAGGTGAAATGTTTGGATTAGTCGGTCCGGATGGTGCAGGTAAAACAACAATTATCAGAACATTGTGCGGGCTGCTTTCACCGGATAAAGGAAATATATCAATTCTGAATCTAGATTTAGTAAGGAATAGAAGAAAGATTCAAAAAAGTATTGGATACCTCTCACAAAAGTTTAGCCTTTATGCCGATCTCTCCGTTGATGAGAATATAGAGTTCTTCGCCGAAATACATAATATAACGGATTACAAGGCAAGAAGAGATGAGTTATTGAAGTTCACTCGCCTGATTGATTTCAGAGATCGATTAACTGATAAGTTATCGGGGGGAATGAAACAAAAACTAGCCCTTGCTTGCAGTCTGATTCACAAACCTGAAATACTTTTTCTCGATGAACCCACAACAGGAGTAGATCCGGTATCTAGAAGAGACTTTTGGAAAATTCTTTCAACGCTCCAATCAGAAGGACTTACAATTTTTATGACCACCCCCTATTTGGATGAAGCCGAGCGGTGTAACAGAGTTGCTTTGATGAATGAGGGAAAAATTATCAGACTCGACACACCTCAGAATATTAAGGCTTCTCTATCGAAAACAGTGGTGGAAATAGTGTGTGATGATATAAAAAAAGCGTATAAAATTTTAAGCAGAGAAGCCGGTAATGACGTTCAGATTTTTGGAGATAGAATTAATATCGGGCTGGATTATTATGAAGAGGGATATCCCCTGATTGAATCTGAGTTACAAAATGAAAATGTCAAAATCTTAAATCACAGAATAATTACCCCATCACTTGAATATGTATTTATCA
>JASFSF010000414.1:0-3086 GCA_050114555.1 Ignavibacteria bacterium | reverse complement strand
CAGATTGTGGCAGCATTTCTTACAAATCCTCAATTTAGAACAGTGTTTAATGATCTCAGGAATTTAAAAAACTATAACAGATACAATATCTATCTGCAGGATAATTATAAGTTGACTGAGAATCTTTTCTTACAGCCCGGCGCCCGGCTTGATTACTATGATATTCTTGATAAAGTCTATCTTGCCCCTAGAATTTCTCTATCATATGCAATTGATGAATTAACAACTATCAGGGCGATATGGGGCCAGTATTATCAATCACCGGGCTATGAAAAAATACGGGATCAGGATCGCTTGTATGATTTATCTGAACAGTATACAAAGCCTCTTAGAGCAGAAAAGTCGACTCACTATGTGCTCAGTATAGAACGCTGGCTTTCCGGCGAATGGAACATTCGTTTTGAGAGTTACTACAAAAAATTTAAAGATTTATATGTACAAAAGGTCGTTCAGGGCACTTCGTATTTAACTGAACCAATCGAAGGGAGAGATCCGCGATTTGCTTCCGGATGGACAGAACCGATAATCATTCAGGGAGATTCTACTACACAAATTCCTATAAATGGTTCTTATGGTGAAGCTTATGGCTTTGAACTTTTATTGGCAAAGAAAAATATTTTGAATAACAGCAGATTATCCGGATGGTTATCTTATTCACTGGCTTATGCAAACAGGTATGAAAATGATATCACCCTTCCATTCAGGTTTGACCAGCGGCATACAATGAATGTAGTGTTTAATTATCAGGTAAGTAGTTGGCTGGAAGTGGGACTAAGATGGCAGTATGGATCAGGGTATCCATTTACAGAACCAATAGGTGTTAAACCGAGGGTGGTTCTTGAAGATATTGATGAAGACGGAATTCCTGAAACGCCTGTTATTGCAACCAGGACAGGTACAGGAGGCGATAATGGGGAAGAGGAAATTATTTACAATGTATATCGAGGGAATAAAATCCGCAATGCACGTATTCCTCCATACCACAGGCTTGATATAAGGGTTAATGCATTTGCAGATTATTGGGGACTTGATTGGGTATTTTATCTTGACATAATCAATGTTTATAACCATTCAAACATTATAAACTACGATTACTATGTAAATGAAGATTTAACCCTGGGCAGGGAAGCTACTACGATGTTTCCTATTCTTCCAACTCTAGGCTTCAGTGTAAAATTTTAATTATATTCGGACACTATCATTTATTGTATCTTATCTATCAATCTGAATATTGATTAGTCCTGTCTTATAAGTGAATATATATTTTTAGTAAGTAAAAATTATAAACTGATATTTGTAAAATCATTAATTATCAAGAATCTTTGTGCTAATTATTAACAATGGAAGATATTAAGAATAATGTATTATCGGTTTCGGAATTAACCAAAGAAATCAAGCTTGCTCTTGAAGAAAATTTTTCAAGGATTTCCGTTATCGGTGAGATATCAAATTTCAAATCGCACGTTTCCGGCCACTGGTATTTCAATTTGAAAGACAGTGATGCGGTAATTAATTGCACGATGTGGAAAGGATTTAACAATTACGTTTATTTCACTCCGCAAGATGGTATGAAGGTGATTGTCAACGGAAGTATAACGGTCTATCCGCCCCGCGGCAGTTATCAGATTGATGTCCGATCTATACAGCCGGCAGGGCTTGGAGAATTGCAGGAAGCTTTTGAAAAACTGAAACAAAAACTGATGTCCGAAGGTTTGTTTGAAGCGGCAGCAAAAAAGTCTCTTCCATCGTTTCCAGAAAGAATTGGATTGGTAACTGCAATTGGAAGCGCAGCTTTACAGGATATGATAAGCGTTGCTGATAGACGGTTCCCTGCAGTTGAGCTGGTCATTGCACCGGCAACGGTTCAGGGGGCAGGAGCCGCAGAAAGTATTGTGAACGCAATCAAACAATTGAACTTAAAAAAGAATATTGATGTTATAATTCTCGGACGAGGTGGCGGTTCGATTGAGGATTTATGGGCATTTAATGAAGAAAAAGTAGCAAGAGCTATTTACAGTTCCTCAATACCTGTTGTCAGTGCTATTGGACACGAAGTTGATTTTACAATTGCTGATTTTGTTGCTGACCTGAGAGCGCCAACACCGTCGGTTGCAATGGAAGTGGCAACACCTGATATTGATGAAATTTTTGTCTTTCTTAACGATTTTTCATATAATGCATCGAATCATATGAAAAAAGTGATCGATGAGATGATGATTGAGATTGGACCATTTACGAACTCTTATGCAGTAAGATACCCGATGGATCTTCTTAGAAAATATCAGCAAAAAATCGACCTTCTTGCAGAGAACCTGCTTCAAAAAATAGATCAGAGGATTTTAGCCGGCAAGAACAAAGTTTCGTTCCATTCAAAATCAGTTTCTTTGATGGATGTTGATAAAACATTAAAACGAGGATTTGTGCTGGTTAAACAGGATTCAGAATATATAACTACCGTCAAGAAGTTCAACAGGAAAAAAAGAGCTGATCTTCTCTTTCACGATGGCGATATAAAAGTTAAGGCATAGAATTAATTGAATATTATAATGAGATTTAATGGCTAAGAAAAAAAAAGAAAATAACTTTGAACAAAATCTCACCAGATTGGAAGAAATTAGCGAACTGCTCGAAAGTGAAAAACTTGGACTTGATGAATCGATTGCACTTTATGAAGAAGGGATTAATCTCTCGAAACTTTGTATTGACAAATTGAAGAAAGCCGAATTAAAAATAACGAAATTAAAAGATGAGCTATCTGAAGCAACATCCAATCAGGAATAGCTTTTAAATGATTTATTTTTGGAGTAAATGTTAATGATTGATCAATCTAAATATCCAGTATTATCGAAAGTAGATACACCAGCCGATATTAAAAATCTTGATTTGCCGGACCTTAAGATATTGTGTAAAGATATTCGCGAATATATGATCGATACAATATCGGAGATCGGCGGACATTTTGGCGGCGGACTCGGTACGGTTGAACTTACGGTTGCTATACATAAAGTATTCAACGCACCGTACGATCAGGTTGTATGGGATACAGGTCACCAGGCTTACCCGCATAAAATCATCACCGGAAGAAA
>JASFSF010000413.1:0-3091 GCA_050114555.1 Ignavibacteria bacterium | reverse complement strand
CATACTTGCCACTTTAAATCCAGATTATGCACAGATCGAAACAGATAAGGAAATAATCAATGTTAGTGACTTACCAACTGAATATCCTGAAAAAAGACCGTTTTTTACTGAATCAACTGATTTCTATAATAATGGTGCTTTTTATTCAAGAAATATCACAGATATAAAGTTTGGATTGAAAATTCGCAAACTTGGAGAGTTATTGAAATTCGATGTTACAAGCGTCTTTGATGGAAATGATCAATTGTGGTTTGCCGGTCACAGTATATTCGGTGATAGTGAATTTTATGGTGAACTAGTTGGAGCATTAAAACATCAACCAGGCAGAATTGACTACAATATAACTACACATTTGTTGAAATGGGCTTTTCATAAAAGATTGGGATTATCAAGCTGGATTGGTACCATTAATAAACCAAATACTGGGAAAAATGAATGGGAAACTGTTAATAGTATTAGATGGATTACTCGGAATTTTACATTAGGATATTGGAGTCACTATAAGACAGAACTTTATAATCCGAACACTCTGGGATTAAATTATTTATCAAATGAGTTTCACCATTTTCTTTGGAGTAAATATTCTATAATTAATCCATCAGGTACACTAAGAAACTCAAGTTTACAGTTAGCTTTTGATTATTATGATTTAACCTCTCATAGCGGAAATTCATATTACACTTTAACGTTAACAAATGATTATGAGCTTCATTTTAATGATTATCTGGGTAACTGGACACTTAGTCTGATTTATATCCTACCTACAATACAAAAATTTCGCTACCGTAACATTGTAGATTATAATCAAGATGAAATATTTAAAGATGCATTTAGTCAGTTTGTTTTAATTGAGGACCGAGCAAGTACTTACAGTCTAAAACTTAGCTCAGATCAATCGAAGAGCATTGGCTTCACACTAGATGTTACAAACAATCATATTCGTCAAGCCTTATCTAATAATATTAATTTCGAGTTGTATTGGAAAATTAACCCTGACTTGTTAATAAAATATTCTCTTGGGTATATTTTTATAAATGGATCAGAGTACCAGGAAAAATTTGAGCAAATCATACACAGATTACAGTTTGAATACAATCTAAATGATAAACTAAATATTCGAGCAATCGTGCAACCTAACATTGCCCGGTTACCAAATGCTTACGACTATGAAAACAATCTGAGTTCATTTAATCTTACAGTATCATGGGAATATTTGCCAGGAAGTTTCATCTATCTGGTGTATAATAGATACAGAAATTCTGAACAATCAAATGAATTGTCAAAATCAATCTTAGATAACAATCAATCACTAATATTGAAGATAAATAAGTCATTCTCATTGTAAAGAATTACAAGGAAAAATGAAAAATCTTAATAAAAGGAAAATGACTCTTACATAAATTAAAGAAAGATGTACGATGGATTTTAACATAGAGAAAGCATTTGAAATATTTCATTACACACCTAAAGTATTAAACATACTTTTAAGTAACATTTCAGTGGATTGGATAAAGAATAATGAGGGAACGGACACCTGGTCACCATATATGGTTGTTGCACACCTGCTACATAGTGAAAAAACACATTGGATATCAAGGGTTAGAACAATTCTGGCAGGGGATGAGGAAGCTGTATTTATACTTTTTGATAGTTCTTTTCAGTTCAAAAATTGTGAGGGAAAAAGTATCAAACTGTTGATTGATGAGTTTACGGAATTTAGATACAGGAATATTAAGGAACTACAAGAATATAATATTGATGATGAACGATTATTATTGAAAGCAACTCATCCTGAATTCGGAAAAATTCAGCTTAAACAACTGTTGGCGGCATGGGTAGCGCATGATTTGAATCATATTAAACAAATCTTGAGGATTATGGCCATGCAATTAAAGGAAGAAATGGGACCTTGGAAAAAATATATTATTATAAAATAATGATCAGTATAATCTATAATTTCAGCAAATAACTAATGGCACTGGATAAGTATATTATATTATTGATTATGGCAATGGCTTTTTAAGCAACGCTAGTGCCTGCAACTATCAGCCTTGTAGCAAGTGGTGTATCTTATGGATTCAGAAACTCCATACCATATGTTTGGGGGGATCATAAGTGGTGTTGTGATGACGTCAGTAATTTCAAATATTGCATTATTCTATCTTATCCAACTGGATTATGTAATTATTATTATTCTGAAATATATAGCTTTGATTTATATGTTATATCTGGCATATAAAATCTGGAGTTCTGAAAATATAATAGTATCAAATACCGGAGCTTTAACATATTATAATGGTTTTTTTCTGAATGCAATTAATCCCAAGGCATACATATGATCTGTAGCTATACTTTCACAATTTATAGACCCCGAATCACTTTTAGTAACGGAAATTATAGTCGGTACAACCTTAATCTTGTTTATAACAATTGTTGATTTTGGATTTTGTTATTTGGGAGAAATCTGAAAAAAATATTGGCTAAAACAAGACTTTTTAAAATAATTAATAAAATAATGGCGCTGATACTATTTTTGATAGTGCTATACCTTTTCGTAAATGGGTAAACAATTACCAGGAACTAATAATGAGAAATGATACGAAAAAAGAAATACTCAGACACAGTATTGCAGTATTGGTGTATCGTATTTCGAAAATATTGCGTGATGTACCTGAGGATTATGAAACAATAAAAAATAATGTAAGAACACCAATTGAGATTCTGAAACACATAGTAGGACTAATTGATTGGGCATATGAGAAAACTGCAGGAGTGCGGGAGGGAAATGAATATAAAACTGATAACTGGGAAGATGTAGTAACACTTTTTTACGATTCCATTAAAAAATTTGATGATTATTTAACTACTGATAAGGAAATTAACTGTACTGTGGAAAAGTTATTACAAGGACCTGTGACTGATGCTTTAACGCATGTTGGTCAATTAGCAATGTTGAGAAGATATGCTGGTGCCCCAGTGAAGGGAGAAAGTTATTTTGAAGCTGATATAAAGATTGGGCATGTTGGATCCGAACAATCTTTACCTGCAAAAAAATTCGATTAGTAACAATAAAAATTTTATTACTATTGAA
>JASFSF010000412.1:0-3096 GCA_050114555.1 Ignavibacteria bacterium | reverse complement strand
ACAGGCATCAAATACAGGCATTCTAATGCTCTTTGTTTTTCCTCCTGCATCCTTGACCTCAAATAAATGTGATGCATTTAGAAAAATTAGCTTAGGTGAGGAAGTGCTTTTGATTTCTGAAAAATCCTGCCTTATTATAGAAGGATAATTTTCTGTTACCTTAATATCGAGTAAAGAAAGATTCATTGTAGAAAGAAAGGTTGGGAAGAGTGCAATCTCAACGCCCCACAATCTTTCCAGCAATTCTTCGTGAGTTAACTTTGGGTGGAAATGTTTAAGAAATTTATACCCTCGCACGAGAAAAGTACCCGCACCACAACCGCTATCGAGTATAAGCTGAGTATTTTTATTGATACAGAAAGTGTTTACTACATCAACTTCATTAACGTTTGTAAAATGCTGCCCGCGATCGTGCTGTTCCTGGTTATCAATCAAAGTGTTATAAATAGAACCCATTATATCAACATTCAGATCTTGAAAGTTTAGGGTACTAATCTGGCTGACATTATATTTTAGAGAGGGTAAGTATTTATCCGTGTATTCAAATTCATCAAGGATATTACCCTGAAAAATTAATTCAAAATCGTGTTCCAATACATCATCAAAACGTTTTCTAAGAGCTTTGTTAAGCTTCTTCTTATCTTCGGGAATTTCGAGCGGTTCAAGTTTAAGTGAAGGTACTTCTCTTTGCAAATAAGAATAAAAAATTATTTTCAAGTAAAGCAGGTAATTCGCTAACTGACAAATTTTGTAAACTTCTTCACCGTCAAACTTTAATGTGATGTTAAAAATATCCTGGTCTTTCAAATAATCTCTTAGACTTTTCTTGAATACTTTATAAGAAGAAATTCTTTCATACATTGTGTCGGCCATTTCTGCAGAACCTTCAAGAATATAAGCAGATAATTTTTTAACAAAGAATTTATCAATTGAATCCCATCTGAGTTCTTTTACTTCGTGAACAATATCGCTCAGATCTTTTAAGAATACTTTTAATGGCTGGGTTATCTGATTATAGTAGGTTGTAGTTGTAAACTCATTATTCTTTCTTATAGTGGAAAGATCATAGATCTTGAGTTTTCTTTCGCTGAGAGTTGTATTTTCTTCAAAAGTCTTATAAATAACAAGTTGTCTTGGGGTGCCTGTTACAAAATATTCAATTCCCCTTTTAAATGCTTTCATAGATGCATCAAATACTAATCGTTCATCTGTTGCATCCCAGCTTGTATCCTTTAATTCACAATAGACTTTTTTTCTAACATCTTTCTCCGAATATAGAATACCATCAGGAAAGCGTGCTCCTCCAACACCAACATTCTGCTCTTGAAGGATGTGGGAAAAATAAATTTCTTCATCTACTTTAAGAATTTCATTTATTTTATTCCAAAGAATTCCCTGAAAGGTTCGCTCAGTTGATGTATATGTGGAATTATCGGACATAGAGAGTTAAAAAGTGAATAATAATTGAAAAATACAAAAAATCCCGCTGATTATGGGAAGAAATTATTTTATTTAAAATAAAATAGCTTATTGAGCCACTGACAAGCTAAAACTACAAAGTTAGGATAGATCAGAATTTTTCACCTAAAAGTCTTTTAGAAGCATAGATTTCTAACTTTGTTTTATTCAGTATTTCTTCGTGCAAATCTGAATGATGATTGAGAGTTACTATATACTGGAAACGAGTGCCATCCTCATCTAATTTATTACAATAACTGTATAAAGATTTTAAATGTGTTTTATCAAGGGAATCGAAAATGGAATCGTGGACGATAAAACGAGGACCCTTTATATTATTTTCAATCATATTGAAAAGAACCGCAAGGTCATAAATTAAAGTACGACCCTGATTTTTACCGTGTGAGTATATATCATCAGGCAACACATCGAGTTTTATCTTTTGAGGTTTATCCTGAGACGCAACAGTAAATGAATTAGCAGAACCATCTACACCAAAAACATTTTTATAAATATTATTCAATAACTCGGTAAAATCATTTATGTAATCTTCATTTTCTTTCACTAATTCAGTAACAAATTGACTTAATTTCCCTACCGAATTTTCAATACCATCAATCTTTTTAGCCGAGTATTTATAAAGTTCCAGCTTAGATTCAAGTTCAGATTTTTTGTTTGTTAGTGTATTTAATCTTTCATAGGCCGAAGTAAGGTCGCCAAGAGCAGCTCTTTTAGAAAGCATATTAAGAATAGCAGAACGTTTATCCTCTTTTTCTTTTATTATGTCAGCCCGGCGTTTAATTCTCCATTCGAGATTTTGTGTTTCTTTTTTAATAAAATCTTTCCGGGAAGCGACTAACGATATTCTAAATTCTTTTGCCTCCTCAAGGCTTTTTTGAATGGCTGAGCCAAGGAGTGAATTCACTTCATCATAAATTTGCTTTACGCGATCAGTAGAAAAATTCGATTCAATTTTTATTGAGGCTTTATAATTATTAACCTTGTTACGATCAGAAGAATTTAAGAAAGAAAGGGATTTTATCTCAGCAGTCAATAAATCCAGGTCGTACTGAATATCTTCAAATTCTTCCGAGAGACGGAAAGAGGATATTATATTGGACAGTTTTTTGATGTCGTTACTTAGCTTTGTTATCTGCTGGTGAACAGAAGCAAGGTCAGACAGAGAAAAATGTTCAGCTAAGATTTGCTTTGTAGTTTTAATCGTGTTCTTATAATTATCCAGCTGATTCAATAAATTAAAATTTTCCGATGCCACGTCATTGTTAATATTCAGCAAGAACAAATGATATTGTATTAAAAGAAGTTCGCGAGAATTTGTGAACCTAACAGGGTTAAGAAATTTATCGCCGGATACTTTTTGTATCTTTACAAAAAAGTTCATCAAATCACGATACCAGGATTGTTCATAGTAACCCGCATAATCTTCTCTTTTAAAGATCAAATCAAATAGAATATTCTGCACATAATTAAGTTTATATTCTTTTCTTGAAGTATTCCCCTTTGAATAAAATACCCTAAAAGGATCATCAAAAGGTCTGGAGATGGAATATAATTCGCCATCAACTTCAAATTCCAGATTAACAAAATGTCTTTGCAGTTTACTTTTGTTATACGCTA
>JASFSF010000411.1:0-3121 GCA_050114555.1 Ignavibacteria bacterium | reverse complement strand
ATATCGGGCTTGAGCAATTCTTCTGGTCATCCGGAATATCTCTTGGATTAACATATTTTAACAACACTTTCACCGATCTTATCGGATTGGATAATAATCTTAAAGCTATAAACATAAATAAAGCTGTAACAAGCGGATTGGAAATCTTCGCAAGCGCAAAAGTGTTGGCTTCCCTCTTAATTAAAGCAAATTATACCTTTTTAGAAACAGAAGATCAGGGAGAAAATTCAGAAGATAAAAACAAGCCTCTATTGCGAAGGCCAAAGCATAAAGCGGCAATTTATATAACAAATAATTTCCTTAGTATGGCCGATGTATCCCTGGAGATAATATATAATGGGAAAAGAGATGATAAAGATTTTTCAACTTTTCCTGCCACCAGAGTTGCTATGCCTTCATACGTGTTGATTAATGTGGGCATCAGATTTAAAACAAACGAATGGCTCGTGGTAACCGGAAGAGTAGATAATCTGTTTGATAAAGATTATGAAGATATTTTTGGATATACTACTGCCGGATTATCCGGATACATCGGAATTAATGTTACACTTTGAGTGATCAGTTGATACTTGAGTTGAAATTTAGAATCAAGCAAATTGATGGTTTTTGGATTAATATAATTTTATCTTTAAACCAATTATAAACAGGATGTTTTTTATAATATTAATTGAAGGAATAAGTTGATGGAAAAAATAACACCGAAATTCTGGGTGCTAACATTAATGGTTGTAGCTGCAGCTTTTGTTAGACTAATTCCCCATCCTCCTAATTTTGCACCCATTGCCGCGATGGCTCTTTTTGGCGGTGCATATTTTAATAAGAAATGGGCTGCGTTTTTAGTTCCATTGCTGGCTATGTTTGTAACAGATATCATAATTGGATTTCATGCAACAGTGTGGGCTGTTTATATCAGTTTTGCATTGATTGTTGGAATAGGAATGATGATGATAAAACAGAAAAAAGTTACAAATATTATTTTAGCTTCAATTTCATCATCAGTTTTATTTTTTGTAATCACTAACTTTGGCTTGTGGATATCAACACCATATTACGAGAAAACAGGAACTGGACTTGCTGCCTGTTTCACCGCTGCCATTCCTTTCTTTCATTATACTTTACTAGGTGATCTTTTCTTCGTCGCCTTAATGTTTGGTATATACGAGTTGGTAAAAACAAAAATTCCAAAACCTGGTGATTTAAAAGCATAATATTCAGGCGGCTATCAGCCGCCTTTTTTATAATGACGACACCAATTCTCATAGACTTTGACGGCGTGATCAGGTTGGGGAAAAAACCTGCACCTGATGCAAAAGTTTTTTTAACGTTTCTTGGGGAAAATAATATCCCGTCATATATAATTAGTAACTCAACCTTGTTAACCGGAGAAGGAATAACTGAATTCCTTAACAAGAATAATCTGCCTGTAGAAATCCCGGCTATGACATCAGCCGATGCTGCACTTCAATACGTAAAAGAAAATTTTCAAAGAGTCTCGGTTTATTGTAATGAATCCATTAGAAGAAATTTTGTTGATTACATTGATGATGAAAATCCGGAAGCCGTACTGATAGGTGACAACGGAAAGAACTGGGATTTTGAAATGATGAATGAGATATTTACCAAAGTATTTAACGGTGCAAAAATAATCGCAATGCATTTTAATAAATACTGGTATCCCGATGGCAAAGAACTTGTTATGGATGCCGGCGGATTCATTAAGGCTATTGAATACAGTTCCGGGAAAGATGCAATTCTTATAGGCAAGCCCTCCCCAATTTATTTTCAGTCAGCTCTTACTATGCTGGGTTATGAAAAGAACGCAGACTTTCTAATGATTGGTGACGACCTGGAAACAGACATTACCGGGGCTCAACAATGCGGAGGAAAAGGATTATTAGTCTATACCGGGAAAACAAAATATCCGGTAAGTAAAAACAGCAACACAAAACCTGTGTATGAAGCAAAGAATCTTGCAGAAGTAATAGAGATTGTTAAGAAATTAGAAATAATTTAATGATTGCCATTTACTCTTCTTTCCCAAGCAAACATTGCAATCTTTTTAAGTGTTTGGGCATAGCTGTAACCAGCAGCATCCGCTGATCTCATAAATCCGGCACCTTCTGTCAAATCCGGATTTGGATTCACCTCAAGCACGTACAGCCTTTTATCTTTTGATAATCTCATATCTACACGTGCATAATCACGGCATCCCATTATCCGGAATGCTGAGAGTGCTGTTTGCTTAGCTTCCTTTTCTATTTTTTGCGGAAGTTTTGCCGGACATTTAGGAATTGTTTTATGATATGATTCATGATGAGGATCCCACTTTGCCTGGTAGCTAACAATATTATAAAGATTATCAGGCATTTTTGAAAAATCAATTTCACTGATGGGTAAAGCTCTCGGTCTCTTATCACCGAGCACTGCAACGTTAAGTTCTCTTCCTTCAACAAATTCTTCAATGAGTGCTGGCTGGTAAAAATATTTAAGTATGTATTCGATTCTCTCTTTTAAATCCTTATAGTTAGATACGATTGATTCGTTTTCAATTCCAACACTTGCATCTTCCAGGGCCGGCTTTACCATTAAAGGATAATTCAGCTTATGGATATAGCGCTTCTTCGGTTCCTTCACAATAAAAAAGTTGGGTGTATTGATACCTTTTGATTTGAGCATCCTCTTCACAAAGATTTTACTCTGACAATTTACCAGAGCCATCGATGGAGCACCTGTATATGGAATTCTCAGCAATTCAAATAGTCCTACTATATTCATCTCATAACTCGGTTCGTCTTTGAACAGCTCAACAAAATTGAAAATTACATCCGGTTTTTCCGTGTTAAAATTACTCAACATCGATTGCAGATTATCTTTAATGTTCATGGTATATGTTTCAAATCCAACTCGCCGTAGCTTTTTTGCCATGTACTCGAATTCCTCCATTGGAGTTAGTTCCTCAACTTCGAAATAGGGAATAAAATTACCGCTGGATGTCTCATCTTCGGGTGTTTTCTGGTAGAGTTCCGGGGAGGCTTCGTTGTATACTATTGCTAATTTTAATTTCTTGTTTTTCATTTAAGAAAAATAATTAAAAATGAAATGAGTGAGAAATAAATTAATG
>JASFSF010000410.1:0-3125 GCA_050114555.1 Ignavibacteria bacterium | reverse complement strand
ACACAAGGATTTCCATATTATATCTTTGCTTTTCTGTTTGCAATCTTCTTTGCAAAAAAGATTCGTAAAGCATCTTTATTTACTATTCCCGACAAATTAACTGAAGTCTATGGAAAAAATGTGGGATTGTTATCAGCAATAGTAGTTTTTGTATTGGTTTCACCAGCTCCATACCTGTTGATGAGTGCAGGATTACTTTCATTACTTTTGGATATAAATATTATAGTAGCACTAATAATATCATTAGTTGTATCCACAGCTTATTTAATCAAAGGTGGATTCAGGGCAAATGTTTATGCGGATACTTTACAATTTTTCGTTATGTTTTTTGGATTTATTCTTATTGTAATAATTTCTGCTGATTCGTTAGGAACTGTTGAGTTTCTTTCATCTTCTTTGCCTGAGAACCATCTTGCGATAAGCGGAGGAATGTCTCCGACATTTATCATAGTATGGTTTTTAATTGCATTGTGGACATTTGCAGATCCGGGTTTTCACCAAAGATGTTATGCGGCAAAGTCCGGTAATGTTGCAGTGAAGGGAATAATTATTTCAATATTATTCTGGATCCTTTTTGATTTCCTGACGACGGCAACCGGTTTATTTTCGAAGGCTGTATTACCGGATCTTGCAAACCCAGTATTAGCATTTCCACTTTATGCGGAAAAGATTTTACCATCCGGTTTAAAGGGAATTTTTTATGCTGCCCTTTTTGCAACAATCCTTTCAACTTTGAACAGCTTTCTATTCTTGAGTGGAACTACAATTGGCAGGGATTTTATTTTCCGATTAAGCAAGAAAAAAGATAATAGCTTGCTGAAAAAATTTACTATTTATGGATTGATGTTCTCAGGTGCATTAGCAATAATCTTAGCATATCTAATTCCATCAGTAATTGAAATCTGGTACACAATCGGTTCACTTTTTATTCCGGCTATTATTTTACCGATTGTTAGTGCTTACTTTCCGAAATTAAGAATTGATAAGAAATTTATCTTATTTGAAATGCTTGCAGCTATTATTCTAAGCAGTTTATGGTACTTTATACGACATAGGTTTGCAACATCTACAATTTTAACTGAAATTGAGCCAATGATTGTTGGAATGTTGATTGCCGTAATTATTCACTTCTCATGTTTTTGGTTTAGCAAGGAACAGAGGTAAGGATGAAAATTTCAATGGATCAGTTTTACAAATTTTAATTTTCCCACCCGAAGCACCATGTTCTTTTCAACTGATATGCTCTCACTAATTTGAATTATCTTTTTCCCGTTGATTGAAACTCCTCCCTGGTTAACCAATCTTTTTGCTTCCTTTTTTGATGTGGCAAAACCGGCTTTTAGAATTAGATCAAGTATTCCTATTTCTGATTCATCGATTTTCAATTCAGCTATTTCATCAGGAACTTCTTTTTTAATAAATACCTTATCAAATTCTTTTTCTGCTTTAGTTGCTTCTTCTTCACTGTAATACATTGCAATAAAAGTACGTGCAAGTCTTCTCTTTAAATCTCTGGGATTTGTATTTTCATTTTCAAGCTGTTTCTTAATATCATCTAATTCAGTTTTATCAAAATTTGTTGCAAGTTCGTAATAGACATATATAAAATCATCCGGAATTGATAAGGTCCTGCCATAAATATTTTTTGGAGTATCTGTTATTCCAATATAGTTGTCATAAGATTTGCTCATTTTTTCAACGCCGTCTGTACCAACAATTAATGGCATTGTTAATATACACTGAGGTTCCATTCCATATTCACGCTGAATATCTCTGCCAACTAATAAATTAAACTTCTGATCAGTTCCGCCCAGCTCAATATCGCTCTTAATTGCAACAGAATCCATTGCCTGTGCTAACGGGTACAAAAATTCATGTATGCCAATAGGATCACCGGCTTTAAAGCGCTTCGTAAAATCATCCCGTTCTATCATTCTGGCAACCGTATATTTTGATGCAAGTTTTACAACCTCGTTGAAATTCATTTTAGCAAGCCACTCAGAGTTGTAAACCATTTTGGTTTTTTTGCGATCAAGAATTTTTGTTGCCTGGTTAAAATAACTTTCCCCATTCTCCCTTGTCTCTTCGAGTGTAAGAGCAGGTCTGGTTGCACTTCTGCCGGAAGGATCTCCTATCATACCTGTAAAATCACCAACGATTAGTATTGCCTGATGACCAAGCTGCTGAAAATGTTCAAGCTTTCTAAGTACAACTGAATGCCCGATATGCAAATCGGGTCTGCTGGGATCACACCCAAGCTTAGCAACGAGTGGATTTCCTTCTTTTCCTGATTTCTCAATTTTTTTAACCAGTTCTTCTTCCGGCAGGATTTCAACAACACCTCTTTTAATGAGGTCCATCTGTTCATTCAGCGGGGGAAATTTAATTTTACTCATAAATTTTAATATTTAATTTTTCTTTCCTGGTCTCTCTGAAAATCTTTCTTGGCAATATCTTTTCTCTTATCGTAAACTTTTTTCCCTTTAGCTAGTGCCAGTTCTACTTTCACTTTGTCTTTGAAAAAATATAATCTTAACGGAATTAAAGTTAATCCTTTTTCTTTTGTTTTGCTTAATAATTTTCTTATTTCATTTTTATTTAAAAGTAGTTTTCGATCTCTCTTCGGATCGTGATTATTAATATTGCCGTGAACGTATTCACTGATGTGCAAATTAACGAGCCATACTTCACCTTTTTCAATTTTTGCATAGCTGTCCACCAGATTAGCTTTTCCCTGCCTGAGAGCTTTTACTTCTGTCCCGACTAAAACGATGCCTGCTTCCAGGGTTTGAATGATACTGTATTCGTGCCTGGCTTTACGGTTAACCGTAATATTTTTCTGATCTGAAACTACTTTCATTAATAATTATGATTTATTACAACTGATACTCTCTTCTTTCAAGAAAGAAAATAAAGAAATTAAAAATACTAAATTTATGTATTAAACTGTCTTGTAATTTTGAAGATGGTATAGATGTGATGGGCCTCGTGAAGAAGGAAAAATTCAATCCACTGAATAACATTCATTGTCCCGAATTTTTGGTGTGTGCCTTTTCTATTTAACTGTTCCGGGGTAAGATTATAAAGGAAGGTGTTCATGGCTTGACGATTTTCGTCAAGATGTT
>JASFSF010000409.1:0-3125 GCA_050114555.1 Ignavibacteria bacterium | reverse complement strand
TGCCTCTTACTTCTGCTTTTATGTGTAAGGCAAACGTTAGTTGTAATCCTGTAGAGCCATGTTGAGAATTCACTTTTCATTTCAAATTTTTTTAATCCTCTGTAAATTCTTATAAATACTTCCTGGTATAAATCTTTAGCTTCATCCCTGTTTCCTGTATATCTTAGTGCAATTCCGAGAACAGTTTTATCGTAGCGATAAATAAGTTCTTCAAAAGCAGAATCATTCCCGCTTTTCGCTTTATTAATTAATTCTGTTTCGCTTAATGGCATTAAGGTTCCTTATAGTTAATTACTTAGACTTGACTTAGAATTAAAAGGTTGTGTTCCAAATAAGAGTTTAAAATAAGGATAAATTGAAGGATTTTGAGAGGGAAATCACATTTTATTGCTTAGAAGATCAAATACAGAATCAAGATAGTACGTGGGTTTTATATTATCAAAACCATTCGGATAATGTTTTACACCTGTTGAAACCAACGCAGAATCAATTCCAAATTTATTTCCAAGCGCTATGTCAGTTTCCATCCTGTCGCCAACGATTAAGGCTTTTGCCAGGTCAATCTCAATTCTTGCCCGTATTTCTTCAAACATAAAAACGGATGGTTTGCCAAAATGCAATTCAAGTTTTTTATGTGTTCTCTTTTCCAGTGCGGAAATAGTGGACCCGGCATCCAGAACTTCCCCTTCATCTACCGGACAGGTATCATCTATATTCGCAGCAAAAAAGTGTGCCCCATTCTCGAGTGCCTGTGCTGCCAGTTCAAGTTTTTCATAATTTAATGTTCTGTCCAGAGTTACAATCAGTATGTCTATTTCTTTCGGATCTTCAGAATATTGTAAGCCTGCAGACATTATTTCATCAATAAATACTTTTTCACCTATTGCAAAAAACTTTGATTGCGGATAGGAGTGTTTTAAATATTTTTTAATTACAACTGTAGAAGTTATTATTTCATTTTCTGCTATATCTAATCCCTTTGAGGAAAGAAATTTGTAATAATCCTTTGCACTTCCTGTGGTTTTGTTTGAAATGAAGATAAGCTTTTTCCCCGCGGCCTTCAGAGTTTTTACAGTTTCATCAGCTTTTGGAATTAAATATTCTCCCCGGTATATTGTTCCATCGAAGTCAAATATAAAACCGTTGTATTTATCAATCATCTGAATTATCTGTATATGTAAATCTGAATATCCGAACAGATATCGGATCTAATGCTATTGTAATGTTTGTCTTTTCAACAAGATTGAAAGTAATGTCATTCTCATCACCTAAAAGTTCTTCATAATGGAATTTCCTGTTGTCAGGAGAAAGTCTAAAAGTAACAGGATGTTCATCTAAATTAAAACAAGCTATTATTTTCTGATTATCTGTTGTTCTTTCAAATGCGAAGGCTTTATCAGTTTCTAATGAGTGAATAAACCTTAGTGAACCTGTCTTTAATGCAGAGTTTGTATTTCTGATAAAAATTAATTTTTTATAGTAATCCAGCAACTCTTTTTCTTGCCCGACTTTATAAGTTCCATAACCTGTTCCAAATCCTGAAAACTGATTGATCACCTCATCATCATAAATTAATTCGCTCCAGATCATCGGTTTTCTGTCATGTGGATCATCTGCCCCCCACATCCCTACTTCGTCCCCGTAATAAATCATTGGGGCACCTCTATAAGTCATCTGGAATGCTGCTATGAGTTTCTGTTTTTCATATTCATCTTTAGTCGGCTTGCCGGGATTATAATTCCTGTTTCCCTCATGTGCATCATGTTCATATTGTCTATCGGGATTTTTTATCATTGAAGAAAGCCGTTCGGTATCGTGACTGGTCATTAGGTTCTGAAGACACAATAAATTATCCAGGGGATAAGTGTTATCAACTTCTTCAAGTGTATTTATAAAGTTATTCGTTGAAACAGCGGTTTCATCTGCAATGAAATAATTGTTAACAGCAAATGCAAAATTGTAATTCATTAATGCATCGAATGGTCCAGCCTTTGAAACAAAATCAGGTGAGAGTTCCCATAGTTCTCCAACAATCAGAGCCTCTTTATTAATTGATTTTACTAGTTTGCGCCAATTTTTCCAGAATCCGAGTGGTAATTCCCGGGCAACATCCAGTCGCCATCCATCTATTCCATCTGACGGATCACCATCGTTATCCGGATCCATCCATCTTTGTGTGGAATTAAAAACATATGCTTTAGGACCTTTATGCAGATCGAATTCATCTTTATTAAACTCCGGCAGAGATTTTACATCCCACCAGCCTTTGTATTCAAATTCATCTTGAGAAGTCGATTTATCATCAAACTGTTCGATTCTATACCAATCTTTATATTCAGATTTTTCACCTTTAAGTACAATATCTTTGAATGCCCAGAACTGTACACCCGTATGATTGAAAACACCGTCAATAATAATCTTCATTTCCCGCTTATGAACTTCATAAACTAAATGCAAAAACAATTTATCGGCTTCAGTCCACATCCAGGTTGATGGATCATTTGGGTCTTCAAGATTGATGATTCTTCTGTCGCCATCAGGATCAGGTCCAAAATTTACATCTATATGATGAAAAGTTGAACCATCATATTTGTGGAGAGATGCTGCTTCGAAAATTGGGTTGAGATAGATTCCACCAACTCCCAACTCTTTTAAGTAATCAAGGTGATCAATTATTCCCTGGATGTCGCCCCCATACCTTCTCTCATAAATATGATCTCTTAGATTTCCACCAAGTTTCTTTTCCCATTCATCTTGTGCAAACCAGTCAGATGTCCAATCTCTAACTCTCCATCCGGCAGGTATGGAGTCTGAATTAACAAAAACTTTTTCCGGTTCCGGATCATTTGTCTGATCGCCATTGGCAAATCTTTCTGGAAATATCTGATACCATACAATTCCTTTTGCCCATTCAGGTACTTGTCCAAGAAGTGTTACTGTGAATGTGGTGATAAAAATTATAGTTCTAAGACAAAATCTCATAAAACTAATTCCTTTTTCATTTTATAAAGTGCTTCCTCAATTGTATGAGGTTTATATCCGAGTTCAGTTTGAGCTTTCAAAGTAATTAAACCTGATTTTAACGGTCTCCTTGCGGCCTGGTTTAAATCTTTTGTAAGAATTGG
>JASFSF010000408.1:0-3135 GCA_050114555.1 Ignavibacteria bacterium | reverse complement strand
TGAATCCCGGTGCTACTGCATTTACCCTGATATTATATTTGCCTAATTCCCTTGCCCAGGTTTTTGTCATTCCAATTACACCGGCTTTGGCCGCTACATAATTTGATTGACCAAAGTTTCCGTAAACTCCAACTATCGAAGAAGTATTTAGAATAACTCCTCCCTCGCCTTGTTCAATTAAAACCTTTGCCACTGCCTGCCCACACAGAAAAACACCTTTTAGATTAATGTCAATAACTCTTTGCCACTCAGACAACTCCATTTTAACTAATCTTGCATCTGATATAATCCCGGCGTTATTGATCAGAATATTAATTTTACCATACTCTTTTCTCGTTATTCCAATAAGATTATTAACATCTTCAGGATTACTCACATCAACGTGATGAAAAATTGCTTTACCACCATCTTCGTTGATAGAGTTTACTACCTGATCACCCGTAGAATCATTTACATCTGCAATTACTATCTTTGCGCCTTCAGCGGCAAACAAGTTCGCAGTTGCTTTACCCAAACCGCTTGATGCACCGGTTATGATTGCAACCTGATTTTCTAATATCATTCGATTCACCCTAATTATTTAAAGTTTCTATTTTTTCTATATATTCATCAATTTGGGGAAGGTGTTTTCTTTCTTCTTCCCACATTGCAATAAACTCATTGTATGATTTAATTAGCTGTTCATGAAATTCGTGCATATTAATGAAACGCTTACAAATGATCCTTAAATGTTCCTTGTTCTCATTTTTTGAAGTGGAATACCTATCAAGTAAAAGATGAAGGTGCTTTGCAATCATCTTCAGATTCTCTTCATAAAGTGTCATTTGATTATTGGCAGCTTGTAAAAAAACATCAGGGACAATTTGGTAATGATGCTTTCTATCCCCCTTTACCCAAACTCTTTTAATTAACTTAAGTTCCTCAAGTCGTTTACATATTTGATTAACGGGGGTTTTGGTCACCTCAAGTGATTCGCATATTTGATCGATACTCAGGGGTTCATCTTCACATAGCAATAACCCAACAACCCTGCCGAGTAACTGGCTATGTCCAAATTTTGCATAACTTTGACCAATATCTTCCATTATATTGTGTCTAATATCGTCCATTGTTTTGAGCCTTAATATTATTAAACAGCTGTTATTCTACTAATCCAATAAAAATTCTATTACATCTTTATTAAATTCTGTATAGTTCTCAATAAAGAACTGATGACCATACCCTTCCTGAATTTTCAGTTTACTGTTTGTTATTTTCTTGTTCAGATTGTAAGCATTTTCCACAGGCATGAGTAAATCATTTGAGGCTGCTAAAATTAGAGTCGTAGCTCTTATATTCTTTACTTCATTCGATCTGTCAAACACTGCTGCGGCCATTGCCTGGGCCTGGTAAGTTTCTGGATCATAGGGATTTTCAAGTCTCATCTTAATTAGATGATCCAAATTTTCAGAATCTTTTAAAAAGGGCTCAGTATAAACTAGAGCTAACTTCTTTTTAAGTAATTCAATAGGATCGCCATCAGTCTTTAAAACTAATTGGAGAACTTCCTGGCTCATTGGAACGTGATCAATTCCGCCTGCAGTTGTAGCACACAGGATTAACTTATCTACCTTGTCGGGATAGCGAAGAGCAAATTCCTGTGCAATCAATCCTCCCATAGATGCACCCAATATGTGCGCTTTGGAAATATTCAAACCATCCATTAATCCGGAAAGATCGTCGGCCATCATAGTGATACTATATGGTCCGGGCGGTTTTGTGGATTTACCAATACCACGATTATCATATGCAATTACCGTAAAATGTTTTGATAATTCTGGAATTTGTTTATCCCATAGATAGATCGCAGCACCTAATCCTTCTATAAGGATTAAAACCGGTCCATTGCCAGATTTTTCGTAATATAAATCTATTCCATTCGATTGAACAATTCCTGATTGAACATCAGAATTGAGATTTTGAGACTTCATATATTCTGTCCCTGTAGTATTAATAATTAGTGACACTAAAAATATTATTCGATAATTCTGAAAGTAATTTTGAAATAAGTTCATGTCGGCCTTTAATTCATTTATTTTTCATCAATAATCATATAAAAACTAAAAAAAGAGTTTAATCGGTTTGATTAGTTTTTCACAAATTAATAATTCAAATGTGATTTGTCAAGAGTTCTTAATATTAATTATTCCACCTTTTAAAATTCATCACATTTTGAACATTTTAACGATGAACTTATCGCTGTGGAGAAATTTTTGAAATTCTAGATAGTAACTATTAATCAAATAGTTGTAGTATTGAGGAATTTAGATAAGAATTAAAACAGATTGTTAAATATTATGCGTTAGATTCCATATTCTTTCAAATTTATCCAAATATAAGCCTCACAATAAATAATGCACCAAGAATTCCGGCTGCATCTGCCATTAAGCCAACAACAACGGCGTGACGAGTTTTCCTGATACTAACGGCACCAAAATAGACTGCAAGCACATAAAATGTGGTCTCAGTACTTCCAAAAAAAGTTGAGACTAACACACCAATGTAAGAATCTACACCGTGTACAGCCATAGTCTCGGCCATCACCCCGAGTGATCCACTCCCAGAAAGAGGACGAATTAACGCCATAGGTAATGCTTCCGGCGGCATACCGATTAAATCCGTAAACACTCTCATAACCGGGATAAGTATATTATCCAGGGCTCCACCTGCCCTGAAAACAGCAATAGCAGCAAGCATTGCAACAAGATAAGGAATAATTTTAACAGCAATGTTAAAACCTTCTTTAGCACCTTCAATAAATTGTTCATAGACCTTAACTTTTTTTATTGCCCCATAGCCGATGAATAATAATATTAAAAACGGGATAGCTATTGTGGAAAGAATTTTTATGATGCTCTTTAGAGTATCAGGTCTTATGAACGAAAATAATGATGCTATTGATTC
Source organism: Ignavibacteria bacterium (assembly GCA_050114555.1). Lineage (GTDB taxonomy): Bacteria > Bacteroidota > Ignavibacteria > Ignavibacteriales > Ignavibacteriaceae > BMS3ABIN03. The sequence goes on along the minus strand of JASFSF010000408.1, from coordinate 192 downwards.
GAGTAATCCGGATATTGATCCGAGTACAAAAAAGAGTATCAATAATAATAATGTAACTGGTAGCTTCCAGTACTGTTTTATCCAGTTACTGAGTTCACCCTTTCTGATCGGAAATTTTTCAAAAAGTTTTGCTGCAATAATTCCGGTTATAGTTGCACAGGATGCACCGAATATTGAAGTACCTATAATTAT
>JASFSF010000407.1:0-3138 GCA_050114555.1 Ignavibacteria bacterium | reverse complement strand
AAGTTTTTTGATGGAATTAAACAACATAAAAAGAGCATTAAGCAAAAATTATACACAGGTGGATACACTTGCTGTTGATATGAAAGTTCAAAAAACAATTGATGGTATTAATTCTTTCAATCCTGATGTAATTTTTAATTTTGTTGAATCCGTCGAAGGAGTTACAACGTATGAGTTTTGTGTCGCCGGGTTATATAAACTTCTGGGTTATTTTTATACCGGGTGTGTTCCATCATCATTGGGTAACTGTTTAAACAAAGCACGAACAAAAGATATATTAAACTCTTTCGGAATAAGAACTCCTAAATATCTAACCGTTAATCCAAAACAGAGATTTACACAAACGGATATTCAATTAGAGTATCCCATAATTCTAAAATTAATGCTTGAAGATGCAAGTATAGGTATTTCAGAATTTTCAGTCGTTAATAATTATACAGAACTTAAAAAGCAATTTAATTTCTTATCGGAAACATATAAGCAGGATATAATACTAGAAGAATATATCATCGGAAGAGAATTGAATGTAGCAATATTAGGCGGTGAACCTTTACCAATATCAGAAATAAATTTTAAAGGTTTACCTAAGGAGTATCCTAAAATAGTTACCTATGATGGTAAGTGGATTGAAAATAGCGTGTATTATAATTTTACCAACCCTGTTTGTCCGGCTAAACTGAGTAAATCAATTCAGAATAAAATTTTCAAAATTGCCAAAGATTCATTTGAAGCACTTAATTGCCGGGATTATGCCCGGGTTGATATAAGACTCGATAAAAAAAATATTCCTTATGTAATTGAAGTTAATCCAAATCCGGATTTATCAACCGATTCCGGATTTTCCAGATCTGCTAAAGCCGGTGGAATTGATCATGAAGAATTGCTCTCAACTTTAGCCAACTACGCATTACAAAGAAAAATTTTATATGATACGAAAATTAAAGCCGGATGATGCACAGGTTATAAACACTATGCTGCAAAAGATAAAAAACTTTAACAGTGAAGAAATTGATGTTGCTATGGAATTAGTCAATATTGCCGCAACTGATCAACAGCAAACTGACTATAATGTTTTTGTGTGCACGGAAGACGAAAAAATTGTTGGTTACCATTGTGTGGGCAGAAGACCATTGACTGATGCAGTATATGACTTATACTGGATAGTGTCAGATCCTGATCATGCAAATAAAGGAATCGGGAAAAAATTATTACAACATGCCGAACAGTTTGTGAAAGACAATGACGGAAGATGGCTTTTAATTGAAACATCTTCTAAAGATGAGTATGAACATACAAGAAATTTTTATTTGAGGAATAACTATAGTCAGATTTCTACGATACACGATTTTTATGCTGTTGGCGATATGTTAATAGTATTTGGCAAATATTTTAACAACAAGCACAACTAAGGAAACGCTATGGAACAATGGCAAATAATGATTAGAGAAAGTGTTCACTCAGTTGATGAACTGGTTGAAAAATTTCACATCGAAAGAAAAGTTGCCGAAGAGCTCGATGAATTTTTCCAGGCCAGGATCAATCCCTACTATCTTAGTTTAATCAGGTACCCGGGAGACCCAATCTGGTTACAGTGCGTGCCCGATAAGATGGAACTGGAAGATTTCGATGCGGTGGAAGACCCGTTGATGGAAGAAGCAATGAGTCCTGTTCCCAATATTACACATCGCTATCCCGACAGAGTATTATTTCTTGTTACCAGCCAGTGTGGTATATATTGCCGTTTTTGTACAAGAAAGAGAAAAGTAGGAGATTACGAAAAGATTTCGATGAAAGGATTGGAATCTGCATTTAAATATTTAGAAGACCATACTGAAGTTCGGGATGTTATTCTATCCGGCGGTGATCCGCTGATGTTGACTGATGCCATGCTTGAAAAGATACTAAAACGACTAAGAGAGATTAAGCACATCGAAATTATAAGACTCGGAACTCGCATGCCGGTAGTATTGCCACAGCGCATCACACCTAAATTGTGTAATATGCTAAAAAAATACCATCCCATATATGTGAATACTCATTTTAACCATCCGTGGGAAATAACTGAAGAAAGCACAAGAGCGTGTGAGTTACTTGCAGACAACGGCGTGCCGGTGGGTAACCAGATGGTAGTTATGAAGGATATTAATGATGATCCTGTCGTGATCAAAGAACTTGTTCAAAAGTTGTTGAAAATAAGAGTCAGACCATATTATATGTATATGGCTGATGAAACGAAGGGGGCAAATCATTTTCGCACTTCAATAGAAACAGGAATTAAATTAGCAGAAGCCTTACGCGGACATACAAGCGGACTTGCAGTTCCACACTTTGTTATAGATGCACCGGGCGGCGGCGGTAAGATTCCTTTACTTCCAAACTATGTTCTGCATATGGATGAGAAGAAAATAATTTTACGCAATTTCCGTAACGAGGTTTTCTCCTATAATAATTATGCGGATAAAAATAATCCTAACGGTTATAGTATAAAGAAGAAAACTAAATCCAAACAGGTTAAAAAACGCACTTCGAAAAAGAAAAAAGAAGTACGTATTGCAGAGGAAGTTGAGGCATAGAATCTTTTAAGCTCAAAAGAAGTTCATTTTATACCGGACTCACTATTAGATAAGATTTCAAGTATATCTTTCTCAAGAGTATTATACGGCATTTCTATTATTCTGCCTGATTCTTTTCCATTCTTATTAAAGATTATTGTTGGAACGAAATCAATTTGTAGATCATCGACTTCATCACCCAAACCAACTTTGTCACGGTTCACGCTTATAATTTAAACTGAATCAACCGGGTAATCCACAGCTTCAAGTATTTTGAAGAAATGGGGCACCTCTCTTCTGCTGTCGCTGCACCATGTTCCCAAAACTATTTCTATATGAACATTTTCTAATTTAGATTCTACTGCAGTAATTAATGAAGAATCGACACTGTACAAATTATATTCAGAATTCCACCACCAGCTGAAACTTGTATCAGCAAATGCTTCAAGTGATGTAAAACCAATCAACATTGGCTTTCCGGATTTTTCATCGGTTATTATAGTATTGAATTCCTGTGCTAATAAACTCGTAGTGATTAGGATGGTTATAATAAGAACTCGTAATATCAATACATTACTTTTCGTTA
>JASFSF010000406.1:0-3142 GCA_050114555.1 Ignavibacteria bacterium | reverse complement strand
TGCCAATCTTAAAATCTTTTCTAAAAAACACCGGAATAGAACTCGAGTTAAAAGATATTTCGCTTGCCGGAAGAATTATCGCCAACTTCCCCGATAACTTAACCGATGAACAAAAACTGCCTGATTATTTAAGTGAACTCGGTGAACTCACACAGCATCCGGAAGCCAACATTATCAAACTTCCGAATATCAGCGCTTCTATTCCACAGCTTCATGCAGCTATAAAGGAATTGCAGGAAAAAGGATATAACATTCCAGTTTATCCCGATGAACCTAAAAATGAAGATGAAAAGAAGTTACAGGTGAGATTTTCAAAAGTGCTTGGTTCTGCTGTGAACCCTGTTCTTAGGGAAGGAAACTCTGACAGGCGTGCAGCAGCCTCCGTTAAAAGGTTTGCAAAAAAACATCCCCACAAAATGATGAAACAATGGCCCGAGTCGGGATCAAAGTGCCGTGTAGCTCATATGGATCAAAAAGATTTCTGTGGTTCTGAAAAATCGATGACACTTGATAAAGAAGATGTTGTTAAGATAGAATATGTCGGTGATGATGGAACTACAGGAGTTCTTAAAGAAAATCTGAAATTGCAGAGCGGTGAAGTGATAGATACCGCGGTAATGAATGTGAAGGAACTACGGAAATTCTATGCTGAACAAATTAATGAAGCAAAAAAAGACGACGTGCTTCTCTCACTTCATCTTAAAGCTACTATGATGAAGATTTCCGATCCGATAATGTTCGGTCATGCTGTTGCTGTTTATTACAAAGATGCACTGGATAAACATGCCGATACATTGAAAGAGATCGGTGCAAATGTTAATTACGGTTTAATGGATGTTCTGGAAAAACTAAAGAAACTTCCTGATGAAAAAAGAAAAGAAATTGAAGCGGATATTAATAAAGTCTATGAAAGCAGACCGCAGCTTGCAATGGTCGATTCAAGAATTGGAAAAACAAATCTTCACGTTCCGAATGATATTATTGTTGATGCATCAATGCCCAATGTTGTGCGCGACGGCGGTAAAATGTGGAATGAAAAAGATGAGCTGCAGGATTGCATTGCAATGATACCCGATCGCTGTTACTCTACAATGTACGGCGAGATAATTGAAGATGCGAAGACAAAAGGCCAGTTCGATCCGACAACAATGGGAGCTGTTTCCAACGTAGGACTAATGGCGAAGAAGGCTGAAGAGTATGGCTCGCATGATAAAACATTTGAAGCTAAAGGCAACGGCACTATCCGGGTTGTTAATTCAGAAGGAAAGGCACTACTGGAGCAGCAGGTTGAAAAAGGTGATATATTCAGAATGTGCCAGGCAAAGGATGAACCTATAAGAGACTGGGTTAAGCTTGCAGTGAATAGGGCTAGAACCTCAAACACTCCGGCGATTTTCTGGCTTGATGAAAACCGGGGACACGACAGGGAAATAATCGCGAAGGTTAATAAGTATTTACCCGAGCACGATACTAAAGGGCTCGAAATAAAAATTCTCAAACCTGTTGATGCAATGAAATTCACTCTTGAAAGAACAAGAAAAGGATTGGATACAATTTCGGTTACCGGTAATGTTCTTCGTGATTATCTTACAGATTTATTCCCGATACTTGAGTTGGGTACAAGCGCAAGAATGCTTTCGATTGTTCCATTGTTAAAAGGCGGCGGATTATTTGAAACAGGTGCCGGCGGTTCGGCTCCAAAGCATGTTCAGCAATTATTAAAAGAGAATCATATTAGGTGGGATTCACTTGGAGAGTATTGTGCACTCGTTCCATCATTAGAAATGATTGCAGAGAAGTCCGGTAACAAGAAAGCAAAAGTTTTAGCACAAACTCTTGATATGGCGATTGGAAAGTATCTAGAGAATGGAAGAATGCCCTCAAGAAAAGCGGGTGAAATTGATAATAGAGGAAGCTCATTCTATCTTACATTATACTGGGCACAAGCTCTTGCAGAACAGAATGAAGATGGTGATATGAAAACACGCTTTTCAAAGATGTATAAAGAGCTTGAAGCCAATGAAAAGAAAATTACTGATGATATGATATCAGTACAGGGTAAGCCGGTTGATATTGGCGGTTATTATGTCCCTGTTGATAAAATGGCAACAGAAGTTATGCGTCCGAGTTCAACATTTAATAAGATTGTTGACGAGATGTAGGATTAGATCGATGAAACTTTTCAATTTTCACGATCGAAAACCTGAAATAATAGGTGAGATTGGTTATTTCGGATTATCAGAATGGTGGCAAAATGAATTTTCTGATGATGAAAGAGAATATATTGTTGATAAATATAAACCGCTTGGATTAGGTAATAAATCTTTAATAGAAGGAGACATTTATTCTACAAGTCAATCTGCCATCGGATTATTATCTGGGCTCGCAAGCTGGTTTAATAGTGAAAAAGATCGAACTATTTCCTATAGAGCATTAGCAAAGGCTGAAAGTTTGCTAAAAGATAATTCTGATATTTTAGATGTTCACTTCTTATTTAATTGCAAAATTAATATATACTACCGCCATCGTAATATCGATTCAGATGCACTTGATATAGCAATGGAAGCATGCCGGAAGCAGATTGAAATCGCTCCCAAAGCGAAGGAAGCTTTTACTAATAATTTCAAGACAGATTCTTTACCTAGTCACAGAGGATATGAACAACTATCGATAATTGAGGAGAAGCTAGGCAATTTTGAAAATGTTATTAATATCTCGAAAGCTGCATTGGATCAAGGATGGAAGGGTGATTGGGAAAAACGAATCAAGAGAAGCGAGGCCAAACTTAATATTACATAATTTGTGTACTAGATTTTATAAACAATGCTTAGAATTTTTTAATAAAAGATTAATTAGAAAGCATTCTAAACGGAATATGTCAGAAGAAGATAAATATAAGCGAAGCTTATCATTTTGGACCATGTCCTTTTATTACCTTAACCTTACTTTAACAATTTTCGAAAAAACAATAGAAAATAATAACATTTGGGTAGTGGTTGATGATTCCCCAATAACTGAGCATAATTATCGTGAGAAAACTAAATTCAGTGATTTCAATATAATGATCCCCTCATTGTTAAGTTTTTATCATGGGATAGAATTATTACTAAAAGGATTTGTTTTATTTAAGTCTAGTTATAAA
>JASFSF010000405.1:0-3145 GCA_050114555.1 Ignavibacteria bacterium | reverse complement strand
ATATTGAATTTTTTGTTGTGCATGAAGGACATAATGACTTTCGTTCAGGACAAATCCCGGTACGAGTTGAACACGATGAAGATGCTCACGGCGAACCTATAGGCATAATGCTTAAAGATGAAGAATCAGGTGATACCCTTGTCACCGTAAACAATCAGGACATTACAGTTACCGGTTCAATTGAAATCACCGCAGGGGATACTACAGATCATATCGAAGTTGTATTTTTTGATGAAAGTGGTAACGAATTTCAGCCTGAAGTTCCTGATCATAGCATCACAGTTGGATCAAATAATACTAATGTGGCAGGAATTACTGGTCAGGACCCTGGAGAACCTTTTGCATTCAAAGTAAATGGAATGATTGCAGGTTCTACAACGCTAACTATAGAACTGCTACATGAAGGAACTGTTGAAGATACCTTTTCGGGAATTCCTGTAAATGTTCAGTAATAAACAAACTCAAACCATTACTTATTTAGTTCAATATCGCCCCATTGTTTTGCGGGCGATATTGATTTTATTGATTCTAACATCAAACTCAAGATTATTTGCTTCACCGATAATATCCAATGTTACCGGCATCGTCCTGGACAGCGAAACATCACAAACAATTCCAAATGTTGAAATAAACGTTGTTGATACTGATATCTATGCTACAACAAAGAAAGATGGATCTTTTTTAATTGAAAAACTTCCAGATGGAAATTACCAATTAGAATTTTCTCATATCGGTTATCACCACAAAATAATTGAAATAGAAGATGGTTCGGATAAGAGCATCATAGTTTATCTTACACCAAGGTCAATCAACATTTCTCCTGTTATTGTTACAGATCGATACAATGTTGTTTCAAAATTTGATGAAATATCCGAATACACAAATGTTCTGAAAGGAAAAGAGTTACAAAGAGATCTGGGATTAACCCTTGCCGCAACACTAAAAAATGAAACCGGATTGGCAATCCGTTCCATGGGGCCCGCTCCATCCAGACCGGTAATAAGAGGACTCGGACAAGACAGGGTTTACATAAGCGAGGACGGAAATAAAACGACTGATCTTTCTGCTACATCACCTGACCATGCTGTTACGATAGAACCTTTCACTTTGCATAGAATTGAAGTAATAAGAGGTCCAAAAGTTCTTATCAAAACACCAACTACCATTGGTGGAGTAGTGAACGTTGTTCGAAATGAAATTCCCAGGGAGATGCACCAGCATATTCATTTACTCTTTGGTGGTTATGCTGAAACAGTTAATAAAGGTTATCTGGGATCATTTGTGACTGAGATCCCATTTAAACCATTCGAAATCCGATTAGAGCTTAGCGGAAGAAAAGCCGACGATCTAAAAACCCCAATTGGAACTCTGGAAAACTCTTATACAGATAACATAAACTATAGTATTGGCGGAAGCATTATAGATGATTTTGGTTTTGCGGGAGGTTCTTTTAGAAGATTTGAAATTAATTATGGAATTCCAGGTGGCTTTATTGGTGCACATCCTGAGGGTGTTGATATCGAAATGTTTAGAAGACAAACTAATTTTCAGTCAAAGATTGATATTAATTCTGAGATTATAAAGAGCATAGAAGCACATTACAGTAATGGTTTGTACAGGCATAAAGAATTAGAAGCTAGTGGTAGAATTGGTTCTGAGTTTAGAATCATAAATCATAATGGGTTCGTAAATTTAAACCACGGTAAACTGAGTTTTTTAGAAAACGGAATTTTGGGGATATCGTTTGAATACAGAGATTTCGATATAGGAGGATTTGTGTTTACTCCTCCAACAAAATCTTATAATATTTCTGCCTATTTGTTTGAATCATTTCGAAATGGAAAGTTCAGTTTTGAATTTGGAGGAAGGTACAACTATGATAAAGTTAAACCTGAAATAGAAAATCCAAATGCTGATATCGGTCCAATTGTAACAAGAACATTTAATTCATTTTCACTTTCTCTTTCTGTTTTGTACGAACTAACTCAACGAGTAATTGTCGGAGGCAACATTAGCAAGTCATCGAGGGTTCCCACTATTGAAGAACTTTTTTCTGAAGGTCCTCACCTGGCTGCCTACTCTTATGAGGTGGGTAATCCATTACTGGATTCTGAAAGTGGTTTAGGTACTGAATTATTCATTTACCATAAATTTGAAGAACTGTTTTTTAATTTGAATTTATTTTACAATAATCTAAATAGCTTTGTAGTACCAAGGAATACCGGAGAGATTAACTATCAAACTTTTTTACCAGTATATGCAACAAGTGGTGTTGGTGCAATATTTTACGGTTTTGAGATTCAATTTGACTGGATTATTTGGAACTATCTATCGTTTACGGCAACTACAAGTTACACTAATGGCGAATTTAAAAGCAGTGGAAATCCGCTGCCACAGATTCCACCATTTAAATCAATACTGGAAATTAAGTATTCAGACGAAAGTATTACCGGGGGTGTTATATCAGAAATTGCTGCTGATCAGAATAGTGTTGATACATTTGAAAAACCTACACCTGGCTATATTGTATTCAATTCTTATATTCAATATGTTTTTACAACTGGAAATTTTATTCACAATTTATCAATTAATTTAGATAATATTTTTAATAGGGAATATTATAATCATCTTTCGAGAATAAAATCAATTCTACCCGAAGCTGGCAGGAACTTGAGATTGTCTTATAAAGTATATTTATAATCTTTTCTTTAAAATCAGGAAGAATTATATTTGTACAACTAAAAATCAGCTTGGAGAGGTGCCTGCCTGCGCTAAAGCTTCGGCAGGTTAAGGTGTTTGCATTTAATCAATCTTCGACGAGTTAGATCGGGGTATAAAATATTTTTCGATCTAAAATTTAAATTTTTTAGCCTGGAGAGGTGGGTGAGTCCTGCCTGCCGGCAGGCAGGGGCTGCCATCGCCTATGGCGAGGTTCCGCCAGAGGCGGAAAAACCAACGGTTATTATGTTCTTTGTTTATATATTACAGAGTAAGAAATTTAATCGTTACTACATTGGTCATTCAGCTGCATTAGATAAGAGACTGAGTGAACACAATAGAGGTAAAGTAAGGTCCACTAAACCTTATTTACCGTGGGAGATCGTTTATTTTGAAGAATATCCTACTAAGTCTGAAGCATATAGAC
>JASFSF010000404.1:0-3147 GCA_050114555.1 Ignavibacteria bacterium | reverse complement strand
GGAGCATCATCATGGTATCAATTCAATTTTGTAGATGATGAATTCAGAGGGGATTTTATGACGAGCTTAAGCCTGGCCTTTAGTAGAGAAATTTATGTTGACGATTGGTTGGTTATAGATTTTGCCCTTAGAGATGTGATTAATTTTTATAAGGAAAGAAATACTATTCTGTTTAATGCAACTTTGAAAATTGAGTAGAAATCTTCAATCTTTAAAAATAAAAAGGCGCCTTAATTAAGACGCCTTTAGAAAACTTAAAATATCTTTTTAGTTACGTGGCTTCGCTTCATTAACTACGATATTCCTGCCTTCCAACTCAGAGTTATTAAGTGCTTCAATTGCACTCTTTGCCTCCTCGGGGGTCTCCATTTCTACAAAACCGAAACCTCTGGATCTTCCAGTTTCACGATCATGTATTACTTTTGCTGAGACAACTGTTCCGTGTCCTTCAAAAGTTTTCTTCAATCCTTCGTCATCAATCGACCAAGGGAGAGAACCCACAAATAACTTAGTACTCAATTAAGAACCTCTAAAAATTTAATACAAAAACCCGGATCAAACCGGCACAATAAAATACTAAGAAATAAATAAAGTAACTAATTATTTTTAAACAATATTACGAGATGATGTACGTTTAGAATCATAATTTAAAATGTGTCCCAACCATTTTTCTGTTTCTTCAATACTCATATTTTTTCGTTTATGATAATCTGTAATCTGGTCTCTGCTAATCTTTCCGACATTAAAATATTTTGCATCCGGGTGTGATAAGTATAAACCACATATTGATGCTGCCGGATACATTGCAAGGTTTTCGGTAAGTCGAATTCCAGTGTTTCGTTCAACATCTAAACAATTGAATATTATTAGCTTTTCAGTATGATCCGGTTGCGCGGGGTATCCCGGTGCGGGTCTAATTCCTGTATACTTTTCCTTTATTAATTCTGAATTTGTAAGATTTTCTTCTTGAGCGTATCCCCAATAATCCTTTCTGATTTTTTCGTGCAGCATCTCTGCAAACGATTCTGCCAGCCTGTCTGCAATCGCTTTAACAAGAATACTGCTATAATCATCATTATCTTTTTCAAAATCAGCAATTAGTTTTTCAATGCCTATCCCGGTTGTAACAGCAAACATCCCAATATAGTCATTAATGTTTTCATCCTTTGGGGCAATAAAATCGACTAAAGATAAATTAGGCTGTCCGCTAGCTTTTCTTATTTGTTGTCTAAGACAGTGAAGTGTTGTTAGTATTGAATTTTTTGATACATCGTCATACACGATTATATCCTCACCGGCGGAATTAGCTGGAAACAAGCCAAGGACAGCATTTGCCTTTAGAGATTTATGGTTTATTATCGTTTCGATAAGTTTATTTGCATCTTCAAAAAGTTGTTTTGCCTGTTTACCATATTTTTCACTTTTAAGTATACCGGGATATTTTCCTTTCAATTCCCAGGTTAAAAAGAATGGTGTCCAGTCAATATGATTTAGTAATTTTTCCAGGGGAAAATTATTAAGTGTTATAATTCCGATTTTGTTTGGCTTAACAATTTTACTCTTCCCCCAGTCAATCTTTAACTTGTTTTTTCTTGCCTCTTCAATGCTGATATATTTTTTCTCCGATCGTCTATTCAAATAATCGTATCTCAAACTATCATATTCTTCTTTTATTCCGGTTGTGAACTTTTCTTTTTCAGCAATATCGGTAGTAAGCAAATTGCTTACTACTGGAACGCTTCTAGATGCATCCAATACATGAATAGTGTTTCCTGAATAAACCGGATTAATCTTTACCGCAGTATGAATCCTTGAGGTTGTGGCTCCGCCAATAAGCAACGGTTTTTCCATTCCCTTTCTTTCCATCTCATTTGCAACATGGATCATTTCATCAAGAGACGGCGTAATCAAACCGCTAAGACCAATGATATCAACATCTTCTTCATCAGCGACCTCTAATATTTTCTCAGCACTAACCATCACGCCAAGATCTGTAACATCATAATTATTGCAACGAAGTACAACCGCAACAATATTTTTCCCGATGTCGTGAACATCTCCCTTCACAGTTGCAAGAAGAATTTTTCCACGTTTATTAGCTACGCTTGGTTCATTCGTTGCATTTTCAATAAAAGGAATTAAACAAGCTACTGCTTTCTTCATTACCCTTGCACTTTTTACTACTTGTGGTAAAAACATTTTGCCTGATCCAAAAAGATCGCCCACAACATTCATCCCGGTCATAAGCGGACCCTCAATAACATTAATCGGTTCAGGAAATTTTTGCCTGGCTTCTTCCACATCGGCTTCAATGAAATCCGCAATCCCTTTTACTAGTGCATGCTTTAATCTTTCTTCTACCGTTCCGCTGCGCCATTCATCTTTTATAATTTCTTTTCTATCTTTTCCCTTAACCGTTTCGGCAAATTTTATCAACAGTTCAGTGGCATCTTTCTTTCTATTTAAAACTACATCTTCAACCATGTTTAATAATTCTTCCGGTATCTCCTCATAAACAGTAAGTTGCCCGGCATTAACTATTCCCATATCCATACCCGCTTTTACAGCATGATAAAGAAAAACAGAATGCATTGCTTCCCGGATGGTATCATTGCCACGGAATGAAAAGGAGAGATTGCTAACCCCACCGCTCACTTTTGCATGTAGTAAATTTTTCTTAATCCATTTTGTTGCTTCAATAAAGTTTACAGCATAATTATTGTGTTCTTCAATTCCTGTTGCAATAGCCAGTATATTCGGATCGAAAATTATGTCTTCGGGAGGAAAACCAACTTCATTAACAAGAATACCATAAGCTCTCTTGCAGATCTCTATCTTCCTTTCAAGTGTATCGGCCTGCCCACCTTCATCAAAGGCCATTACAATTACTGCTGCTCCGTAATTAAGAATTTCCTTGGCGTGATTTATAAACGATTCTTCACCTTCTTTAAGACTTATTGAGTTTACAATTCCTTTCCCTTGCAAACACTTTAGTCCGGTCTCAATAACCGACCATTTTGAAGAATCAATCATAATCGGCAACCTGGCAATTTCAGGTTCCGCTGCTAGAAGGTTGAGAAACCTTTTCATTGCCTCTTCAGAATCAATCATCCCCTCATCCATATTAACATCGAGTATCTGTGCCCC
>JASFSF010000403.1:0-3150 GCA_050114555.1 Ignavibacteria bacterium | reverse complement strand
CAGGTATTTATTTTTACCTCTCAAATTTCGATTTCTTGTTGATTTATTGCTTTATTGAGCTTATATTAAGACTATATGTGTTATAACACATTTACTCACTCAATTATCATGAGAGGGACATTATGTTTTTGTTTAAGACGATTCTAATCGGACTAATTTTCATTGTAACAAATTTTAATATTTACTCCCTCCCCCGTTTTTCTGTAAGACTTGGAGATAAATGTATTGATTGTCATTACAATCCTACCGGTGGTATTATCCGAAATGATAACGGATTTTTTTACGGACAGAACGTACTCAGCTTGATTTCACCGAGGTCCAAGGATCTTACTTTGAGTCCAAAAATAAATGATAATATTTCGATCGGTTTAGATCTTCGAGGGCAATTTTTATATTCACAGGAAAAAAAGAAAGCCGATTTTCAACGAATGACAGGATCGGTTTATGGAAGAATCGGTCTCTCACAGAATATTAACATTCTGGCCCGTTACGATTTTATACAGGACATTTGGGAAGCATATGGTATTGCACATATATTACCTAACAATGGTTATATAAAAGCAGGAACTTTCCAACCCAACTTCGGTATTCGCTTAGATGATCATACTGCCTATACACGCGGCGGCGATTTCTTTCTTCTTTTTACCAACGGTGCGAGAGCCGGTTCAATTTACAATCCTTTTTACGTTGAGACCGGAGTAGAAGTTGGTTTATACTTTTCCGAATTCGTATTTTTAACCACTAGCGTGGGGACTAATCACAACAATGGCACATTTTCAAACGATCCATCCTATACTGCCCGGCTTGAAATAACTCCATCCATTGAAAAGGCAGGTTTGATGTTTGGTGGATCATTCGTCAGCGCCAAGATACCTCATCCGGCATCCGTCTATGCCGGTTTCGCGGGTTTTGGATTTGATAGATTTACATTGTTAGCGGAATATGATATTGGAAAAGATTTAACGGGACCAGAAACTTATAGCAACATTCTAATGGTTGAAGCCGGATTTTTGTTAATGGCGGGTTTGGAAGCTTATGCGCGTTTTGACAGACTTGATCCAAATCGTGATGCAGATAATGATGAAATAGCTCATCTTATTCTGGGTTTTGAATTTATCCCTTATAGTTTTATCGAGATACGACCTCAATACAGGTTTATATTAGAAGAGCCAAGTACAAATAATGATTCGGTTGTTATACAGTTTCACTTCTGGTATTAAAACTATCGGCTAATTATTCTGTTAAATCTTTGTACTGATCCACATACTTCTCTTCTTCCCGAAGATATTTTATCAGGTCTCCTTTATCCGGAGTCGATAAAAGTTTGGTCCAACGTATATAACGGCTGTCTAGTTCTGATAATATTTTCGCTTCCTTTATACATTCTGGTTCAAAATTATCTGTTTGAACAATTTTATTTATCAAACCCAATTCCAATGCATTTTCCACAGAGAGTTCCCCGCCACTATAAAGATATTGGTTGGCTCTGCCGGGGCCAATATATTTCGGCAAAAAGAATGGAATTGCTCCCCCGGGATGTATACCATACTTAGGATGGGTGAATGAAATTACCATATCTGTTGAAGCAAATCGATAATTAGCTGCAAGACTGGCACCAAAAAATGGAGTGAATATCGTTCCGTTTAAACCGCTTATAACCAACTTTCCATAATTGATAGTTGCCCTAATAAAGCTGTTCAGAATATTAATCTCTTTCGATCTTACCCTGATCAGATCATGTTCACTTATCGTCGTTTCAGATTGTTTTTTAAATTCTCTTCCGGTCAATTCCGTTACGAAAATTTCATAGGCCGTACTTCCCAGGCTCCCTTTTTCATTAAGGATTAATATTACATTTATTTCGTTCTTTGCTGAAACCAGTTCAAACCAATCCAGTACTCGCCTGCTTGTATCGATATCAACCAGGCTAAAAAACGCGTTAGATTTAACTTTAACAATTGCAATTTTTTCATCAATCCAGCCTTTAAATGATTCATTTTCAAATTCGATTGAAACTTCTTTTTTCATCACTCTCTCCTTTAAAAAGATGAAAGGTATTCTGAATTAAATATATAAATATATTCTTAAGGTCGAAACTGTTACCATATTATTCAAATGGCTTAATTTGTGAAAAATTTTTCATTCAACAAGATAAATATTGTTCTGATATAGTTAAAAAATTTATAAAATTATTTTTCATACAAAGAGATATCATGAATCTTGTTGTTTACTACATGTATTTAAACTTCCATTATAATTAATTATAAATAACCGGAATATTATCATTTTGAGATTTTAATTGAATCATTATGAAATATAAATCTTTTATAAATCTTTACTTGTAACCAGAATATCTTGTTTTAAAAAATAATCCCTCATTTTCAGGAAATACTTGAGATTTATTACTTGAATTCATAGCATCAATTTCTTACCTTTTTGGGTACACTGTTTGCTCCCTCATGCTCAATCTTTAGATTCTGTATAATATCTAGGGAGATTGGTATCTTCTGGAGTGTCAATTAACCCAAATAAGCTAGAAAATCTGTATAATGATGATAAGAATAGTATTAAATAATTGTAACATTCGACTTGTCAGGTCTTATCAAACATTGATTAAATATATATGAAAAGAATAATTTGTTATATAATCATATTAACTTGTTTAACCTTCTCTGAAATTCTCTCCCAGCAAATAACGGTCACCTCCCCTAATGGTGGAGAAAACTGGCATATAGGTAGTTTAAATAATCCCATCACTTGGAACAGTAATACCTTCAGTGGTGATGTTATGATTGAGTTGTTTAAAGGAGGATCTCTCTATTTTACAATCGAAACCTCTACACCAAACGATGGCCAAAGATTCTGGGATATTCCAAATAACTTAGTGGCTGGTTCAAATTACAAGATTAAAATATCCAGAGTAGATGATTCTAATATTTTTGATTTATCTGATAATAACTTTACCCTATCTCCCGATGAAATTATTGTTACCTCTCCTAACGGAGGAGAGAACTGGCAGGCAGGCACTACTCGACCTATTACCTGGACAGATAATTTTTCTGATAATGTTTCTATAGACTTAATTGGCGGCGGAAACCTGGTTACTAATGGTAATTTTAATACCGATGCAAATTGGTGGAAAGGAACAGG
>JASFSF010000402.1:0-3161 GCA_050114555.1 Ignavibacteria bacterium | reverse complement strand
ATCGAGTACATCCTTCTCCCCTGCCCAATGTTTCCTTATAATCTGCGGATCAACATTATTGACTAAATCATTCAGTATATATGCAGCTACGGATATATCGTCCAGGTAACCCAATGGTCCTAAAAACAGTTCTGGCAACAGGTCTATAGGAGATATAAAATAAGCAATACCAGCTAATAGTTTAATTTTCTTATTTGCCGGCACTTCATTATCAACCGATAGCTTACATAACAAATGAAACAAATCGGGCGCGGCTAACACATAGTCTGACCATTTATTTTCTTTATCTAAGTTTTCAACAACCCACTGTTTAACATCTTTTCTTAGTTTATTGTAAAAATCTGTTTGTTTATCGTTCATATTAAAGATATCACCTCATTCTATTTAATACTCAGAAATGTAATTGCTATCAATCCTGCTATCATAGCAGCTAATCCTGCCTTGTTCAATTTTTCTCTCCAGAAAATATATGCCCCAATTGCAGTTAATATAATTATCCCGATGTTAATTGTTGGATATACTACAATCGCAGGAATATGCGAAAGTGCAGCAAGTAAAAAAATTGTGCTGAATACGTTTGGTATCCCTAAACCGAGTCCGGTAATAAATGTTCTTTTATCAATTTTTACTTTCTTAAATATTATATAAAGCAATGAATATATAAATGCAAAGAAAAAAGTTACAAATACAAAAAATTTTTCCTCATCTTGTGGTCGGACGCTCTTATAAATTTTCAGACTAAAATCACACATTCCGATAGCAATAAGAACAAACAATAATAAATAGAATTTCCCTTTGTGATTTATTGGATTATTTTTTTCTGATAATGAAAAATAAAAGAACACCAATGCAACAGCAGTAAAAGCGAAGCCTATTAATTTTAGTGTGGATGGTTCTTCATTAAAAATTATTATCGAAAAAACTATCGGAATAATAACGGACAACCGTGAACTGATTGTTGCAAGAGCCGTCCCGGAATTCGCAACCGCTTTTGCAAATGAAAAGAAGGCAGTAACAAACAATAATCCTAAAATTGTTCCAAAAACAAATGTTTCTAATGAGTAAACCGTAGGACCTAACAGCATAAGAATTAAAGCTATGAAACTCGATACAATGTAATTACCTGATAACAATACAATCGGCTCACCCTGCTTTGTATCACTGTGTTTTAATATCAGTGCAATGCTTGTTGAACAAAGAATAGTAAGTAATAAAAAATGCATCTGCAATTAAACCCTTACGCATTGAAAGAATAGTTAACTACAATTGGTTTAGTTTACCCTTAAAATAAAATCTTAAGTTATGTACAATAACTTCTGTTGCTAATAATAAACTACAGGATTCAATCAGTGTTACTCCTGTACTATCTCAACTTTCTGTTCCTTAACAAAAAGCCATAGCAATGCAGAAATAGATAGTGTTATTCCACTAATAATAAATATCAAGCTCTTATCAGCCGCTTCAAGAATATAGATTCCAAGTACAAGACTAACAAGTAATTGTGGAAGAACAATCGACAGATTAAAAATCCCCATAAAAAATCCCATCTTACTTTCATTAACCTTTTCAGACATAATCGCGAAAGGTAAACTAACAATCGCTGCCCACCCAATTCCCAGAACGGCCATCAATGCATACATAACATAGGGTGACTGCCCGAATGCTACAATTCCAAAATATCCAATAGCCATTACGGCAACGCAGGTTAAATGTGTTTTAACTCTACCAACCTTTTCAGTTATTGGTTCGAGCACGAATACCGGTAATATGAATCCTACAGCATTTAGAACAAGAAATGAAATTGCGATAATCTGCCCCGTTTCTGTTTCAGAAGCAGGATTCATTTTCTGCTGAATGTATGCAATTATATAAACAAACATGGTTTGAACACCGATCCACGAAAAACCATGTGCAAAATATATTCTTAGTAATTGTCCCCATTGCGTTACAGTACTTTTCTCTTTCTTATCTTCGGCCTCCTTTTCCGTGGCCAGTTCCTTCCTTTCTTCAATAAAGAACGGAGGTATCAGGGAGAATAATAAAACTAAGATCGCACCAAAATAAATCAGGAAATAATTTCCAATTATTGCACCGACTGCATATGCCATTACTCCAAAAAATCCTGAGATGGTTTGCATCCAGGTATAACCTTTTGTTCTCGGAATACCATCCGGTGTTACATCTGCAATTATAGAGCGGGTTGGATTAAAACTTATATTGATTGCAAGATCAAGTGTTAGGGCAACAACTATCGCTACCGCCATTAAACTTCCAATTCCCAGGAAATCATTGATTTTATCAATATTCGGCAGTGCAACAATCATTAGTGCAGCTAATGTACCGCCAATTTGAATAAAAGGTTTTCTTCTTCCACCCCAGAACCAAACATTATCACTAATTAATCCTATTATTACCTGGCCGAATATACCTGCAATAGGACCGGCAGCCCATACGATTCCAATTTCGTGTATATCTAAACCATATTTTGTATTTAATATCCAGCTTAAAACTGCAATCTGTATTGAGAGCGCAAATCCCATAGCAGTTGCGGGCAGACTCAATAGTGCATAAAATGGTTTTGTAAGTTTCCTTTGGATGTCTAGCATTTTATTTCACTCTTTCTGATATCTATTATTTTATTTTGTAAATCTCTGAACTAAATGGTTGCAGTTGTAGCATTACACCTGAATTTATTTCAACAATTTCTTTAGTCTTTAAATTTTTCAAACTTTTTACATCAGGTAAGAATTGATAAATTTGCTCTTCAGAAAGAGGAAAATCCAGCTCTCCGCTGTTGATCATAATTATGATTTGTTCCGGGCCAAGAGTTTTTATTAGAAAATATATGTCATCATCTATATAAATTTGTGTTAATTTTCCACTTGCTAGAACCGGGTAATTCTTTCTTAGCTTCAATAATTCATTAAGATAATCAAATATTTCATTTTCAAGTTCTGATCTTCCATTTGGTAAAAAAGCATTTCGTACATCGTCTTCAAAACCACCAGGAAATGTCTTTCTCAATTCACCGTGCAACGGAGTTCCCTTGATACCTATTTCGGTACCGTAAAAAATCACCGGAATACCTCTTGTAAACAGTACAAGATTTAATGCGATTTTATATTTCTCGACATTACCATCTGCGATGTACATTGCTCTCT
>JASFSF010000401.1:0-3167 GCA_050114555.1 Ignavibacteria bacterium | reverse complement strand
ATCTTTCACTTCTTCGGAAAGATCAGAGGCTTCGGTGACTTCAAGTGCTTCGTCATATTTATCTTTAGCCTCATCATACCTTCCGGCCTCGTAGAGAATGTTTCCCATAATGGCAAGGTCGTTAGCCATTGCACTATGATCACTGATATTCATAGCTAACCCATATTGCTTTTCAATCAATGCAATGGCTTCATCGGTATTGCCTTCATAAACATTTGCAACGGCTTGTGTAAATAATGCGAATCTTCTTTCACCATCATTCTTTGCGATACCGTAACAATCTTCGCAGTTCTTTTTTGCTTCATCAAACTTACCCTGGTATATGTAATTGTTGGATATTCCCATATGTGAAGCAAAAAAAGTAGGATCATAGGTTAATGCCATTTTGTACTGCTCAATAGATTCATCATACTTACCTTGCTTCATCAGCAGTTCTGCATAAGAATCATACGGATTGGGATTATTTGGAATCAGTTCGATATATTTTTTGAAAGCATCTTCTGCTTTTGCATAATCCCCTAGGTTCCTGTACGAATAACCGAGCATATTATAAGCACCTGAGAATTCCGGATTTATCTCGGTTGATTTTGTTAAATGTTCAACTGCTTTCTGGAAGTTTTGCTGTCCAAAATAAAACTGCCCAATCTGCGTGTGGGCGCGTTCATCATTCGGGTAAAGCTCAACAAGTTGTGTTAGCAGATCTTCCTGTTTTTGCTGATTTCCGTCAACACCCGCCTGAAGGGCCTCGATCATCAGTTTTTCACCTTCAGAGGTATTGGTTAAATTATTAACTGCATTTTTTAAATCAGCAAAGAAGCCTTTTGTAGTCGGGTTGGCAAGTGCATGATAATAATAAGCCATCGCAAAAGTGTTATCTTTATCGATGGCAGCTTCGAAATGAGTAAGAGAATTTCGCCCTTCCAGTTTTTCAAAAAGATCACGACCGGTAATGAAATCTGATTTACCTTCATCAGATATCGAGGTTACCGGGATCTTTTCGTTTTCTCCTGTTTTTCCGCACCCCGAAAATATTCCAACGAATAGCAGCAATACTGCAATTGGCATAATGCTGGAATAAAAAATGTTTTTCATTTCACTCTCCATGGTTCGTTGATGTTTGTTATTTATCTATGAGTATTGGGAATTCAGTTAGATTAAAAGCACGCAGAAATAGTGAAGAAATTCAGAAGATTCTTTTTGTATGCTTATCAGAATTAAAAATAGCAACATTTGAAAAAAAACACAATGGATTAATAATTTCTTTATGATTAACGGTAATTTGAACCGGCTTTTATGGAAAAATGTGTTTATATCAGGGATTTCTTAAACATCTATTTCTATGAGATTAATTCTGATTATGTTTCTGTATTTGAATAAAAATTCATAAAAGTGTAGTTTGTAAATACTGTGCAGATCAACAATCGAAGATATCCAAGCATTTTCAACGATGTAATAGGCCCTGTAATGAGAGGTCCGTCTGCATCCCATTGTGCTGCTGCAGTCAGAATCGGACGAATAGTAAGAGATTTTATGGATGCGAACATTGAAGAAGTATTAATTGAATTCAATCCTGATGGATCACTTGCCTATACTCATTCAAGTCATGGAAGCGATATGGGTTTGTTCGGAGGACTCTTGGGCTGGGACGCAATTGATGATCGGCTTATGAACTCAGAAAAGGCAGTCGCAGATGCCGGTATAAAAACGGAGATTAAGATTCGTGATATCGGTGCACGCCATCCGAACACTTATAAAATTACTTTGAAAAATGATGTTGAGTATCATGAATTGACTGCTGTTTCTACAGGTGGTGGAATGATTGAGATAATAGAAGTTGACAATGTAGAAGTTTCAATTGCCGGCGATTATTTTGAAACGATTTTATATGTAGATGATAGAGTTGATGATGTTATCAATTATTTATCCTTAAATGTTGATGCAGATTACATATTGCATCACGAAAATAAAAGACATCAGTTTATAGAAATTAAATCTCAAAAAATTATTGAACTTAAGATCTTATCAAAATTGCAATCAAAATTTGATATTAAAAGAATTAAAACTATCTCCCCGGTTCTACCTGTTTTATCCAATAAAAATACTTCCATACCATTCATTTCCTGCAGTGAAATGCTTGAATATAATTCAGATATAAATCTTACACTTTGGGAATTAGCAGTTCAATACGAAAGTGCCAGGGGGAATTTATCAACCGAAAAAGTTTTTGGTATGATGAAAGAAATAGTGGGGATTATGGAGAATTCAATTAAAGAGGGAATTGAGGGTAGTGATTATGCTGATAGAATTCTGGGGAATCAATCAAAAACATTTTTAGAGAAAATGAAGTCGAGACAGTTGCTGGAAGGTAATCTTTTGAATATGATTATTTTGTATGTAACTGCGATAATGGAATCAAAAAGTTCGATGGGAATAGTAGTCGCGGCTCCAACTGCCGGATCGTGCGGGGGACTAGCCGGTTCGTGTATTGGTGCTGCTAGAGCAATGGGCCTTTCTTCGGATGAGATTACAAAAGCGATGCTGGCAGCAGGAATGATAGGAATTTTTATTGCTGCTCATTCTACGTTTGCAGCAGAAGTTTGCGGCTGCCAGGCAGAATGCGGAGCCGGTTCAGGAATGGCAGCAGCGGCTTTGGTCACTCTGGCGGGAGGTACACTTGAACAGACTCTTTCGGCTGCTTCTATGGCTTTGCAAAATACTCTGGGTATGATATGCGATCCGGTTGCAAACCGGGTGGAAGTACCCTGTCTTGGTAAAAATGTACTCGCCGCAACTAATGCATTTGCTTGTGCTAATATGGCTTTGGCTGAGTTTGATCCTGTAATACTATTAGACGAAGTAATTGAAACTATGGACAAGGTTGGTAAAAGTCTTCCTGCTGAGTTAAGGTGTACAGCATTGGGCGGGCTTTCTATAACAAAAACTTCAAGGGAGATTGAAAAGAAATTAAAACAAAACGATGGATGAAATATTATCTTTAGTAAATAGTTGTTATAGTGGTATTTTTTAACTCTCTGAGAAATCTTGGCTGGGCAAAAGGGTCTTGTTGATTTCATCTAATTCTTATTTAATTTGAAGATCGCAAAAAATTTATAGGGCTATGGTAATATTACATCAGTAAAATCCGTATTTACTATTAAGTTCTGTAA
>JASFSF010000400.1:0-3170 GCA_050114555.1 Ignavibacteria bacterium | reverse complement strand
AATTTGAGGAAATTCTTTCTGTTAAAAAGTATCATTACCGGCAAATCATAAATATTCAATTTATAATCAATTATCAGCTTTATGGAAAATAAATCCGCAACAAAAAATTCTATATTTAACAAATTTCTGAATATCACGGAGAAAGCAGGAAACGCACTCCCACACCCGGCTACGCTGTTTGGACTTATGGCAGTATCTGTTCTGATCCTATCCGGCATCGCTGAATTTTTTGGATGGCAGGCAATTCATCCGGGTACGCAGGAAGTAATCGAACCTGTTAACCTTCTCACTGTTGAAGGTTTGAGAAGAATTCTGCTGGAGATGGTAACAAATTATACAAGCTTTGCACCGCTTGGAATTGTACTGGTTGCCATGCTTGGGATTGGAATAGCTGAAAGCAGCGGTTTAATCGGAACGGTTATCCGGTTATTGGTTTTATCGGCACCGAAACATCTGCTAACGTTTATAATTGTCTTTGCAGGTGTTGTTTCAAATACAGCAAGCGATGTTGGATATGTTCTATTAATACCTCTTGCGGGAATTATTTTTTTATCTGTCGGACGACATCCACTTGCAGGAATGGCAGCAGCATTTGCAGGAGTATCAGGCGGATTTAGTGCAAACCTTCTCCTTGGAACCGTCGATCCATTGCTGGCAGGATTATCTGAAGAGGCTGCACGCATCATCGATGTTGCATATACGGTTAATCCAACAGCGAACTATTATTTCCTATTTGTTTCAACGTTTATAATTTCATTTGCAGGTACGTGGGTTACTGAAAAAATTGTTGAGCCAAGGTTAGGTAAATATGAAGGAGGAGGACCACAGGAAAAAATTGAAAAGCTTTCAAAGCCTGAAAAGAGAGGACTGCTTTACAGTCTTATTGCATTAGCTGTTATTGTAATCATTGTGCTCATAGGAATTATTCCTTCCGATGGTTTCCTTCGGGGTGCAGACGGTAGCTTTCTCAACTCTCCATTAATTAAAGGCGTTGTGGCAATGCTCTTAATTTTTGCCGGTGTCGGCGGTATAGCTTACGGAATAGGTGCAGGCAAATATAAAAATGACGGTGATGTTGTTACGGGCATGGGTAACGCAATGAAAACTCTCGGGTTATATCTGGTGCTTGTGTTTTTCGCGTCGCAGTTTGTTGCATATTTTAAATGGACAAACCTGGGAATTATTTTCGCGGTGCAGGGCGCTAATGTACTTTCATCTTCAGGTCTTGGGGTTATACCTTTGATGGTGCTCTTTATAATACTATCTGCCATGATAAATATGCTTATGGGAAGCGCATCGGCAAAGTGGGCGCTTATGGCTCCGATTTTCATTCCTATGTTTATGCTTCTGGGATATTCGCCCGAGCTCACCCAGGTTGTTTACCGTATCGGCGACAGTATTACAAATATTATTTCACCAATGATGAGTTTCTTTGCACTTATAATTGCATTCTTCCAAAAATATGAAAGCAAAACAGGCATCGGAACCATTATTGCTACAATGATTCCTTACACAATCGTGTTCTTCATTCTTTGGACAATCTTGCTGGTAATATGGCTCTTGCTGGGTCTGCCGTTAGGTCCGGATGCCGGATTGTATTATTCGATGTAGAAGCTAAATGTGTAAATCCAAATCATTTTTAATTTTGTAAAGTGAGGATATAATCTCCCATTAATTTCGAATTTTGGTATAAATTGTTAAGGAGTTCCAAATTAATCTGTTGATTTCACGTATAATCTATTGTAATTACAATTAAATATTTATACCTGATTTATTTAGGAGAGTATTATGAAAAAGACATTGTCCGGATTTGCTATATTATCGCTGCTTCTCCTGTTAAACTTCTGTGCCGCTTCTGAAGTGTACCAGGAGTTTCCATATGGCAATCTTCAGTACAGAAGTTA
Organism: Ignavibacteria bacterium; assembly: GCA_050114555.1. Taxonomy (GTDB): domain Bacteria; phylum Bacteroidota; class Ignavibacteria; order Ignavibacteriales; family Ignavibacteriaceae; genus BMS3ABIN03. The sequence goes on along the minus strand of JASFSF010000400.1, from coordinate 1,266 downwards.
TAACTTTCGCGGTGATCTTGTGGGAGAGGGAACTTTGTATATCAGCCAATCCGATTCAAACTCTGTTACAGGAAACTGGAACATCAGAAAAGTGCGTGATTGTAATACCTGTGGAACAGCACAGTTTGGAAGCGGATTTTTAACCGGGTATATAGAAAACGATGTTATGTATATAAACCTGAATCCTGATGAAATTGAAGTTGATACTTACCTGACCGGATCGGTCGAATCAGGAGAATTTAAAGGCAAATGGAACTGGCAAGACCAGGTTGGATTCGGTTACTATGGAACATTCGAAGCCACAAAGTTTTCACAGCATTCATCACGATAGTTAAAATTGATTTGATACCGAAAGCAGAATAACCTTCCGGACTGTATTCTGTCTTATCAGCTTGTTGAGGATTTATAACAAATTCTTTACGTTATAAATATAATTTTTAGTTTGATTTGTTATGCCGACCAATCTTCCTCCGGAATATTTTGAAGCAGACAGAAAATTCAGGGAAGCGGAGTCAGTCTCCGCGAAAATCGCTTCGCTCGAAGAATTAATTGCAACGGTTCCGAAACATAAAGGCACCGACAAGCTGCGGGCGGAACTTCGAAGAAAACTTTCGAAGCTGAAAGCCAGTGATCAAAAGAAAAAAGGTACAGGCAAACACGAATCGGTATATCACATCGAAAAGGAGGGAGCTGGAAGGGTATCGATTATCGGCTTTCCGAATGTCGGCAAATCATCATTACTTGATGCACTAACACACGCAGCCCCCAAAATTTCCGGTTCACCATTTACTACCTGGGCCCCGATGCCGGGCATGTTTCAGATTGAAGACATACAGGTGCAGCTGATAGACACACCGCCGCTGAACAAAGAGCACATGGAACCTGAGTACTTTGATATAGTAAAAAGTTCGAACCTAGTTCTGCTTGTTGTTGATCTGAAGGGAACTCCTTTCAAACAGCTTGAAGATGCTCTGGCCATGCTCGAACTGCACAAAATAGCACCTATGCAAAACCGGGATAAATCATTCGAAGAAAAGAACATGACATTCATCCCGTTTATCATTTTGGTAAATAAAGATGATGATAATAAATCCGATGAAGACTTTGAAGTGTTTAATGAATTGCTTGAGTCCGAGTTGCCGTTGTTACCGGTATCCGTACTGAAAAACCGTAACCTTGATAAACTCGGCGAACTCATTTTCGAAAAACTGGAAGTGATGAGAATATATTCCAAACGACCGGGGAATGAGGCTGATCTTAGCAATC
>JASFSF010000399.1:0-3172 GCA_050114555.1 Ignavibacteria bacterium | reverse complement strand
ACCGGTAAAGTTGTGCAAAATTTATTAGCTGACAATGGAATCAGGCATGATTTGTATATGGTTAAAAATAGAATATCAGATATACATTTTTCTTCTACTTTTACTAAAAATCTAGATAAGTATATACAAAATGAACTTGACATGACAGTAGCACTCCGAAATATAATTAATAGTCTTGATGATTAAATCTGATTATTCTTACTACATTTAAATCGTTTTTGGAGACATCTTTGGTTCATATCTTGTGCTATTAAACTTTGAGACATCTCTGATTAGTATTTCAAACCTTCTTATAAGTCTATTCCAAACCTTTATTATTCTGGTTCCATTAATTGTACCCTTTCTTATTATTTAACAACGAATTACTTCAACTCGATATTTAGTAAAATATGTTTTCTTCCTTAAAAAGGCTGGAATTATAGATAATTACTTCTGGCAATGTCCAATTTACATTACCTGATTTGTCTATAGTATAAAAGCTTGGAAAAAAATTTAAGTCTTATTAATCTCAAAAAATGGAGAAAAAAATGTTTAACAAATTACAATTTGCAATATGTTTTACAATTATCATTTCAGCATCGGTTTATGCACAATCAACAAAACCTGGTTTCCCTAAAATTCTCCCGCGTGATTTAGAAGTTGAACTAGCTCTAAGCTCAGCACCATCTCACCTCCAAGATGAAGCAACGGTATATGTGTTAGGTGAAAATGGATATGAACTTGCAATACAGGGCTCAAATGGTTGGACTTGTTTTGTAGTTAGAGGACCTGGTATAGGTCCACCATCGTGGGATGATATGATAGCTGGATGGTGCTACGATGAAGAAGGTATGAAAACAATGGGCTTAGTAACATTTGACAGAGCAAAGTATAGGAGTCAAGGTCTTAGTAATGAGGAGATTCGTAACAAAATTAATGAAGGATTTGCTACTGGGAAATATTTATCACCAAGAAAACCTGGAGTAATCTATATGCTTTCACCAGTTAACAAAGTACCAGACCATCGTACAGGCAAGTTGTTTGATTACGTGCCGCACGTAATGTATTACGCACCAAATATTACTAATGAAGATATTGGAGTTCCAAAATCGTTGCATACTGGTGATCCTAACTATGTTTTCAGTGGATTACCATATTTACCAATTGAAGGAAATCCACATGGTTTTATGGTTCAAGCACTTGGTGAAAAAGAAGGAAGGCAGATCGTAGCTAAATACAAAGAAATGATTGAGAAAGTCAGAAAATACGTGGACTTAGATATTAGATACGAGTAAAATCCAAATCAAATAATATTATTTATAAAACAGGAGATATTAATGAAAAATCTCACTAAAAATTATGAAATCAATGTTAAACCGCAGTTGGTTTACGAAGCTTTAACTTCACAAGAAACATTCGCAAATTGGTCTGAACAACCTGCAGAAATGGTTACTGAAGTACATGGTACATTTTCTCAGTTTGGTGGAAATATTGTCGGTGTATTTCTAGCAATTCATCCAAACAAAATTGTTCAAAAATGGAAAGAAAAAAACTGGGTGGACTTTTCCCATGTTACATTTTCAATAACTGAAAAAAATTCAAATACAATGCTTGAAATTAAGCATAATGATATTCCAGATGAGCATTTTGAACAGATTAAAAACGGATGGGATGCATATTATGTTGGTCCTTTAAAAAAGTTCTTGGAAAAAAAGTAATTTGAGTAAAACTATATCCATTGAAAAATTAACTGATATTTTGATTTAAAAAAGACTATGTTAGAATTTTATTTGAAATGGTTAGGCCGGGTGATAGCACTATGTTTCCAAAAGGTTAATCCCGGAAATTCGAGGTAGTTTCATCCGGAAGCCCTGGCGGATGGTCTCATCTGAACCGTTTCAAACTCCGCGGTTCAAGACGCAATTACCCAATAAACCGGTGTTCCGAAAATTCTGTTTCTGAAATACTTCGAGAGAAGGTTCAAAATAAAATTTAGGAACAGTTAAATGAATTGATGGGAGAACTACCCGGACCTAACCGCAATTAGATTGATAACAATATTTCCACATTTGCATCAATGAGTCGAGAGCAAGTGCGGAGTTTAAGTTAAATGCTCTTACTATTTAGCGGACGATTAGAATCACCATAAAAAAACTTTTCCCAACGACCACCAATCCAGGTTTTACTATAGTAAAGCTCCATTACTGCACCGAGAGAGCAGATTGCTTTTGTTTGAATACTTTGAACTTGTAGAAAAATTATTATCAAGTTTTCATTTGGAATTAAATTAGTCTTAAAACTTATTTTATGATTTTATACTAATTAAATAGCATCACGAAGGTGCTGAGTTATAATTGAACTATTTTAATAATGTTCCCAAATGGATCTTTAATGAATATTACGTTATCAATTTTTAAATCATTGGTAATAATTTGTATCGAATAATTATTTAACTTTTTGATAAATTGGTTCAATTCAGTTGTGCTGAATACGATGACAACTTTTGTATCTTCAAGTGTTAAAGTTGTAGACATTACATCCCTTTCGTGAAGCATAAATGCAAAAGTACTGTCAGGATGATTTAGTGGTAATGCAGGCAAATATTTTGTAGTGCGAACGATAAAATTGAGTTGATCACAGTAAAAATTTTTAGCCTGGTCGAGATCAGGGACGTAGTAACCAACATTGTAAATTTTTGGTTCTGTGAATTTATCCGTTGGGAATTTAGACTGCTCAAGAAGAGAAATAACATTACTAAATGGATCCATAAACTTAATAGAATATCCCACTCCATTTTCAGTTTTACCTTCTACTATCTCAATTTCTTTATTGCGATAGACTTGTACGGCACTATCTAAATTGTTCGTCTGTAAAACCAGGATAGTCTGGCTTTCTTCATTATATTGTACAGTGTGTTGATGAGCCACTTTATTAAGAAAAAGTGAAATATCATTTGAAAATAATTTGACCTTTGAAGGGGATTGTTCATCAATTTTAAATCCCAGTTTTCCACAGTAAAAATCTATCGCAGTGGGAATATCTGTCACGCCAATTTCTACTGCAGAAACTCTTAATATTATATCCGTATTTTCATTATATATTAGACTATTAAAGCCAAACAACAACGATAAAATAAACATCGACACAAGGATGGCATAAATTTTTCTATTTTTACTTTTATATATTTTCATAT
>JASFSF010000398.1:0-3181 GCA_050114555.1 Ignavibacteria bacterium | reverse complement strand
AAGGGGACATATTTAAAGTTAAGACTCACCCTGTCAATAATTTTATTATGCATATTTATCATTGTTGGAAATATTATCGCCGGTTTGAATACAAAGCATTTTAATCAAACTGTTTCCAAACTATATAAAGAAAAAAATGTTTTTGTACGAGGAGAAATAAACAAAGTTGATTTAATAAAAGAGAAAGAAATAAGTTTTTACGTTAAGGCGAATTTATTCAGTTACCGGGATACAACAATTGTTGATGATTTTACCTTCCTTTGTAAACTAAGAATCGATCCTGAAGGTTTGAATGAATTTTATGGATCAGTAGAACCTGGTAATATGATTGAATTAAAAGGTACTTATACAAGAGGCCGGGAAAGAAGAAATCCGGGTGAATTTGACTACGATAAGTATCTGAAGTCAAAAGGCATTACTGGAATAGTAACTATTAATGAAGCTTCTGAGTATAAAATAGTTGATAGTTCATTTAGTTTTTTTGAGAATACAATCTTCCAGGTTAGGAAGTACATCGATTATAAAATTAAAACATTACACAATCAGGAAACGGCTGCATTATTAAGAGGACTGCTACTTGCAGATAGAAGAGAGATTGATCAGGAGACCAAAACTCAGTTTATTAATTCCGGGGTAGTTCATGTTCTTGCAGTATCTGGATTACATGTCGGCTTTATTGCGTTCATATTTTTCTTCCTATTTGGAAGAATGAACATATACATTAGATCGATATTAACTATTACTGGTTTGTTATGCTTTATGTTAATTACAGGAGTACCGCCATCGGTATTCAGGGCAACAGTTATGGCTATCGTGATTATATTAGCTTTCTTAACAAATCGATCAACTAATATTTTTAACTCATTGGCAATTGCCGCATTAATAATACTTACATTGGATCCAACAGAAATTTATTCCCCGGGGTTTCAGCTTTCTTTTGCTGCGGTTTTTGCAATTGGGGCAATCTATCCTCAATTTTCGCGTTTAGTCAATAGTATGAATATCGATAACAGATTTGTTAAATACTTATTGTTATTTTTATCTGTATCACTGGCAGCGCAGATTGGTACACTTCCTTTTGTTTTAATTTATTTTGGAAAAATCTCAGTTGTTGGATTACTTGTTAATCTCGTTGTGATTCCAGCAATAGGAATAATCATTGCGTTAGCCATAACTACAATTCTGTTTTCAGTATTATTTCCATATTTGGCAATTTATTATGCAGCTTTAAATGATTTTATGACTGAGATACTTCTAAAGATAATTGCTTTCTCCGGAAATCTTTCATTTTCGAAAATCGATATCGCTAATTATTCGACTTATGATGCGCTGATTTTTTATGTATTTGTGATTATTGTATTCTCAGCATTAGAGAATTTTAAGAGCTTGTTAGCAAAAGCAATTCTGATCGTACTTTCACTTTCATCTGTATTTCTTTTTTCATCGCTTGATAATGAAAGCATATTTCCTGAAAACCAGCTAAGTGTTTTCATGATAGATGTTGGACAGGGAGATGCATTTTTAATAAAATTTCCAAACGGGGAATCTGCTTTAGTCGATGCCGGAAAAGCAAGTGTATATTTTGATAATGGTGAAAGGATTATTTTACCTTTATTAGACTATCTTGGCGTAGAAAAAATTGATTATGGTTTTATCTCACATATGGATCTGGATCACTACGGTGGATTTATCTCATTAATTAGCGCGGGTAAAATAAAATCGGTCTATAAACCATCTCTGGATTCATCATCATCAAAAGATGTAAAATTTGAAAGATATACTAGCAATCACCAATTAAAAACAATCAATTATAAAATGCAATCATTAAAAATGGGGAATTGTATGATCTATGTGTTGAATAATGATGAGCAAACTAAAAAGCTTGGACTATCCTCTAACGACAGGAGCGGGATATTAAAAATAGTTTATGGTGAAACATCGTTTTTATTTACCGGTGATGCCGGTAAAGTTGTTGAGACAATGTTGATCGATAGATTTTCTTATTTTCTTAATTCCGATATTCTAAAAGCCGGACATCACGGCAGTAAAACCAGTACATCAAACGATTTCCTGGATTTTGTATCTCCGGATTATGCACTAATTAGTGCCGGAATACAAAATAGTTTTGGTCACCCTTCTCAGGAGGTAATCTCAGAATTAAATGAAAGAAAAATTAATATTTTGAGATCTGATGACAGAGGCGGGATTATGCTGGTAAGCAATGGTGAGAATATTAAGGCAGAATATCTACAATAATCAAACCTGATTTTGTGAGTTGGGAAAAATTAGGTAGTGGTACATTTTGGATTATTTTATGATTAGTTTTAATTTGGAGTATTGGGCATGACACTTAGAGCCAAATAGATGATACCACTTTCCATTAATAAGTTTAATATCTATATCTAAGTTATTTCTAAGATAGTCGGGAGACTCCAAATGTTCAATTTTATTAGAAAGTATCCGAATAGATATTTGGTTAAAATTTTGGCCACATTTTTCATAAGCTTCGTATACATCCAAGCTCAAGATTCGCCAAAGTTCTTGAAAGGAACTTCTATAATTGGATACATAAACCACGATACTATCTGGGTGGCTGCCGATAGTAGAATCACTATTCTTTTGGATGATCATACTGCTTTTATTGATACTGGTTGCAAAATAGTCCAAAGAGGCAAGTTTATCGTTGCTGTTGCGGGGATGCTTTACGCTGAGGGAAAGAAATTTAATTTCAGAGCTGATGATCTTGTCCCGAAGGGCTTGGTAGAATATTTGGGGAATAATCCCACATTGGTTTTCAATACCTGTATCCAAAATCTCAATCTCTCTGCTTGGAACTATTTCAACCTCAACAACGAGCAAATTAGAGAAGTCAAGTTTCCCCAGGATACTCTTTTTGAAAATTTCGCAACTGGTGTTTTGTTTGCTCATATTGACGAAAGCGGTCAACCACGAATTGATTATTATATGACCGTTCCCGCATATTTGAAAGAAAAAGGGATTACCAGTGTTCCTATTAATATTCCCCCATTCCGATTGGAAGAAAATAGATTTGTTTATCGGCTTGGCAAACATAATATAATTGATACTCTCATTAATAAAGGATTTCTGGACATTCCTTTGCCTATTGATACTTTGCTTACTATTTTGATTAAAAAACAGGCCAATGAGATAAGGACGGTTG
>JASFSF010000397.1:0-3187 GCA_050114555.1 Ignavibacteria bacterium | reverse complement strand
TACGGAATTAATTAAAACTGATGTTCGGATAATCTCTGCTACTAACAGAGATTTGAAACATGCAGTTGAAAATAAAGAATTCAGGGAAGACCTCTACTACCGGTTAAATTCCTTCCCAATATATATACCTCCGCTTCGTCAACGTAAAGGAGATATACTTGTTCTCACAGAACATTTTGTTTCTGAATTAAATAAAAAGCTGGGTAAAAACATAAAAGGTTTTACCAAGAGAGCTCTTAAGTTAATCTATGAATACGAGTGGCCGGGTAATATACGTGAAATGGAAAATACCATAGAACGTTGTATTATTATCGCCGAAAATGATGTTGTCGATGTTGATGATTTACCGCCTCATTTAAGAACAACGGAGCGGATTGCATCGGTAGATTATACGGCTCCTTTGTTTGCCGATGATACAATCATCCCATTTGAAAGACTTAAAGAAGAATCGATTAGACACGCACTGAAGGTAACTAAAGGAAATATTGTCGAAGCCGCTAAAAGACTTCAGCTTGGAAGAGCTACCATTTACAGATTAATGGAAAAATACAGTATTGAAAACAGGGCATACAGCGATTAAACATTTTATAGGAAAAATTTAATATGTTTTTTATAAAAGAAGAACATGGCGATGTTCTTGTGGAAATAGTAGACTTAACTCGTGCAACTCTAAATGAAGCAGAAGAATTCAAACAAAGATTAGCTGAGGATATTGAAAACGGGCATACAAAAATAGTAGCAGATTTAAGTATATGCGAATTTATAGACTCTACATTTCTTGGTACTCTGGTAATATCTCTTAAAAAAATCACCAGTCTTGGGGGCGACCTGAGGCTTGTCGGTTTTCAGCCGGCAGTTCACTCAATGTTCGAATTAACTAGAATGTACAGGGTTTTTGAAACTTTCAGCTCGCGAGAAGATGCTGTACTTAGTTTTTCAAAGTAAAGAAATAAACTTAAACTGTTTAATCTCAGAATTCATTCCTGAGAAGTTCTATATAAGAAGAGTGAAGAATGGCTGAAAATGAAAAAACGGTTTTAATTATCGACGATGATATAACTATAAGAAAAGTATTAAGTCATCATTTAAAAGCAAACAACTTTAATGTATGTGAAGCTGTTGATACGAATGAGGGATTTGATTTTCTAGAGAATAAAAACATTGATCTTGTTTTATGTGATGTAAACCTGGGCGATACCGACGGTTTCACATTTTGTAAAACAGTCCGCAAAAACGAAAATCACAGGTTAGTTCCTTTCATATTTGTAACTGCTAAAAGTTCGTTCGAGGACAAATCACGTGCTCTTGAAGTTGGCGGAGACGATATTGTAACAAAACCCTTCGATGTAGAAGATCTTATGTTAAAAGTCAGGGCGCTTCTAAAAAGATCTGATATTTATAAAATGTACGGGGTAAAAAAGAACCTGAATAAAACATTTGAAAAAACATTATTCAGAATTCTGCTGGTAGATGATGATCCCGGATTATCAAAAATGTTTCAGTATAACCTTGAGAGAGCAGGCTTTGAATGTAAATCTGCGATAAGTGCCGAAGAAGGATTAAAGCAGCTCGATTTATTTAAACCGGACGTTATCATTTCAGATATTATGATGCCCGGGGTGAGTGGATTTGAATTCAGGGAAAAAATTCTAGAGCAGCCAAAATGGAGATCCATACCATTTATTTTTCTTACAGCTAAAAGCGAAGAGCAGGATATTCTTGATGGGTATGATCACGATATAACAGACTATGTTGTAAAAACAGAAGGTCCCAAAGTAATAGTTGCAAAAGTTAAAGCGATTATAAAGAGTTTATCCCAGGAACGTCAAAAAGTAGTATCTGAATTACATCAAGCCGCAGATTCATTACGTGTAAAGGTTGTACCCGAAACCGTTCCGCAATTTGATGGTTTTGAAGTTAAACATTTGCATATGCCGTTCGAAGGAATTCCGGGAGGAGATTTCATAGATTATTTCAAAATTGATGATAATCATTATGCAATAATTCTTGGTGATGTAATGGGTAAGAAATGGGGGGCATGGTATTTTGCATTTGCGTATGCCGGATATGTAAGGAGCGCACTACGGGGAGTGTTCCAGTCTTCAACTTCATTCTCACCTAGTGTTTTGCTCAATGAAGTGAATAAATCAGTTTTTAAAGATGCAAAAGTATCGGAAGTTTTTTCAACTATATCGGCAGTAATCTTAAACAATAAAGAAAAAACTGCAACATATACGGGCGCAGGTGACCTTCCGTTAATTTATAAAAATTCGACTGATAATTCCGTTACCAGTATTCAATCCAAAGGAATGTTACTTGGATTTTCTCTTGATGGAGAATATGAAGATACTACCATTAATGTTAAAAGCGGAGACTATCTTTTAGTTACAACTGATGGTATTATTGAAACCAGAAATGCCAACGGGGAACAATATGGGTCTAATAGATTAATGGATCTTACGAAAACATTTACCAATGGGCAGGACGAACCTGAAGCCATTAAGAAATCCATCTCCGATTATTCGGAATGTAATTTTGAAGACGATATTAGCCTGATTTCAATCAAAGTTAAATAGACTATTTTAACTTGTATCCCCACCTGGCGTTCTTTCAATCCTACATTCTCAACAAAGTAAATACTAAATTTCTATCGGTTATTAAATATCGGCTGCATAAACCTGAATATGCATTTCTTTGAAATTAAATTAATAAGCTATTCATAATTCTATGTAATACATTTACTTTACTGAGTGTTGAGTTACTCTGTCAATTTCACTAAATTAAGATAGTTGTGCTACTAATATTTCTTATCTTATATGGGGTAGTTACTCCTTGTTGTTCAATAATATTGACATCTTAATTAATTCTACAACTAATTATAAAACTACTAATTCTTTATTTTAGGGTGGAATTGTGGAAAATGTATCTGTATCCGAATCATCTTCTAAATCTGAAAACCAGGAATTTTTCTCGTTGCTAAACTATTTTCTCTTGCAGCCCATAAAATCCGGCTTGTATGGTTTTTTAGCATTTTTCATCGTGCTAGCTTTAGCAAAAGGCGTACTATATTTCGTGGGGATTTCGGAAAAATACGATTTAAATGTAGACGATGCAGTATTTTCGTTGCTGGGATTAATAATCGTTTCTATTGCTAAGCTTGTTGAAAATATAAAGGATAAAGAAACAA
>JASFSF010000396.1:0-3188 GCA_050114555.1 Ignavibacteria bacterium | reverse complement strand
AAGTAAAATAATTACCTTAAAAACGGAAGCACCAAGAATCTTTCGAACTCCTATTTCCTTGGTTCTTCTCAAAGCCATAAACGAGGATAAACCAATAAGTCCAAGACACGAAATAAAAATAGCAAGTACAGCAAAGTATTTTAATATATTGCCAATGTTCTCCTCAGAAGCGTATAATTGATTCAGACTTTCATCCAGGAAAGTGAATTTTAAACCGGATTCATCAGCATACTTCTCATAGGTATTTTCAACTCTGGCAATTGTCTGTGAAACATTATCTGATCTTAATTTTACCGATATTAAATTTACATCCTCCCATGGTATGACCAGAATAAGCGGTTCTATTTGTGAATGAAGAGAACGAAAATTATAATCTTCAACAACTCCTATTATTTTGAACTCAAGCAATGAATTCTTATTATCATAATAGAAATTTCTTCCGACCGGATCATCATAACCTATTATTTTCGCTGCTGTTTCATTAATTACGAGCGCCATCGAATCCGATGGGAATTTTTCGGAAAATGTTCTTCCTTCTTTAATTTTTATGCCGTATGTATCAAAAAAATCATTATCAACTACTGATGCACTGAATAAGACAGGATTTTCAGGATCGTAACCTTCCCATCTCCAAAGTGCATTTGAAAATGTTATCCCATTTGTTGGAATACTTTCAGACCTGCATACATTTAAAATTGATGGATCATTTAACAATTCATTTCTAAAAGCGTCATAGCTATTCACTGCACTATTATTGGCTCTAAAGTTAATTATGTTTTCTTTGTCATAGCCAAGAGACATATTCTGCATAAATTTAATTTGATTATAAACGACAAATGTACCTATCAATAATGCTGCTGTTACGATGTATTGAAAAACAACCAGAACTTTCCTGAGTTTTATTCCCCGCTCATTTACAATGGAATTTGATCTCAAAATTTTAATTGGTTTGAATGATGATAAAACAAGGGCAGGATAGCTGCCTGAAATTAAACCTGTTAAAATCAGAACTGCAAAAAGACTTAATAATATTTTAGGTTCTGAGAAGAATGCTAAAGAGAAATTCTTTCCTGCTATTTCATTAAAAACAGGCAAAAACATGCCCGCTAGAATTACAGATATCAGAAGTGAAATAAATGTTATTAATACAGATTCACTTATAAATTGCTTTATTAATTGCGATTTTTTTGCGCCCACAACTTTTCTTAAACCAACTTCCCTTGCCCTTATTGAAGCACGTGCAGTTGATAGATTCATGAAATTAATACACGCCACAAGAAGAATGAATATTGCCGCTGAAGAAAAGATGATTATATACTGATAGTTAATGGTCTCTCCTGTGTCATAACCTATATTGCTGGAGAAGTGAATATCATATAGTGGTTGTAGTGTAAGCTTTTCCCATTTTTCCAATGTTGGCTTGTTATCCAGAAAGTTGTAGATTTTATCTGTTACTTTGTCCTGATCAGTGTTATCGTGCAGTAGAATGTAAGTGTAAAAACCACTGTTTGTCCAAATGTCAACTGTATGTCCAAGCTCTTTGGCAAATTCCATTGTGCTTAAGAAATCAAATTGCAAATGCGACTGATCGGGAACGTCATCAATTATTCCTGTAACAGTCAAATCATATTCTTCACGCACTTTAAGTATCTTCCCTATCGGGCTTTCATTCCCGAAAATGCTTCCAGCCATACTTTTTGTAAGAACGATAGAGTGGGGAGCAGCTAATGCTGATTGAAGGTTCCCGGTCATCGACTGAAAATCGAACAACTCAAATATTGTTTTATCTGTATAAGCGCCGGTAAATTCATAATTGTTATCTTTATATTTTATAGGCCAACTGGTAAATCTGAACCTTGCATAGTTTTCTATCTCCGGAGTGGTTTCTTTTAATCCTGGACCGACAGGCCCTTGTGTTATGGCCCAGGTGACTACATCATCATATTTTATATGCTGCAGTACCCGGTAAACTCTATCTCCTTTCGAATGGAATTTATCATAATTATATTCGTTTAAGATCCACATTAAAATTAGAATTGAACAGGCAATACCGGTTGCTAAACCTAGAACATTTATTAATGTGAATGTTTTATACTTTTTAATATTTCTTAATGTAATGGTAAAATAATTTTTGAACATGATCATATCCTATTTATTCATACCTTAGACTTTCAACCGGGTTAGCTACTGCTGCTTTAATTGCCTGGTAGCTTAATGTAAGTACAGCAATAAAAGCCACTATACCACCGGCTAAAAAGAACATCCATAGATTAATTTCAATTCTGTAGGCAAAATCTTCTATCCACGTGCTCATAAAATAATACGACAAAGGCCAGGCAATAACATTTGAAATTAAAACCAATACAAGAAACTCTCTGGTTATTAGTGCAACAATAGCATTAACAGAAGCTCCTAATACTTTTCTAATACCTATCTCCTTTCTTCGTAGTTCAGCGTTAAACATTGTTAAACCGAATAATCCCAAACAAGCTATTACTATTGCTATAATTGAAAAATTACTGAAAAGAATTTGAGTATCTTTTTCTGATTTATACAAATTGTCAAATCTTTCATCAAGGAATTCATATTTGAACGGGTAACCAGGTGCAATACTTGCATAAACTGTTGAAATTGTCTCTAACGCTGCTTCAACATCATTACCTTTTATTTTTATCGCAGCCTTTCTATAATCTTCTCTGGTTGCAATTGCAAGTGGTTCAATTTCATTTTTAAGCGAAGTAAAATTATAGTCCTGCACAATCCCTATAACCTGTCTATAAGTTGAGTCGACAAAATTTATATTTATTAGCTTACCGATCGCTTCATGAGGAGTCCACCCCAATCTTTTAACTGCAGTTTCATTTAGTATGATTGAATGATCCATATCAGTAACAAAGTTTTCTGAAAAATCCCTGCCCGCAACTATTTTGATTCCGAGAGTTTTGATATAATCAATATCACAAAATAGACTTCTCATTCTAACATACTCACCACCATGGTCTGCTATCTTATATGCATAATGATCATGAAAACCCCCCGGTTCACCTGACATAGCTGATACATTTAAAATTCTTGAATCTCTTTTGAGTTCGGATTTAAATCTTTCAATATTATTTCTAAAGTCGCCATTATCAATACTCATAAATACGACTTGTTCCTTACTAAATCCCAGTTTTTTATCTGATAAA
>JASFSF010000395.1:0-3202 GCA_050114555.1 Ignavibacteria bacterium | reverse complement strand
TCCTTTTCACGACTTAGAAAGTGTGCTCCGGGAAGGAAAACTTGTTAGCGAATTGAAGCACATAATAATTGAAGGACAGATACCTCCAATCGAACACCTTGAAGACATTACCTCTGAAATTGCTAAAAGTAAAATTGAGGGCACAGTATTAAATGCAAAAAAAATAACCCAAATATTGAAACTTGCTGTTACTTCCAGGTTACTTCTGAGTTATATAAAATCCAATTCTAAATTAGCTCCAAATTTAAAAACCAGATTTGCTTCCTTATTTGTCGATAAAATTTTCGAACATCACATTCAAAAAATAATAGATGATAATGGTGAGATTAAGGAAACAGCTAGTAAAAAACTAAAAGATTTAAGAAAAGATATTAGAGAAAAGAAGCAGGAATTAGTTAAGTCCATTAACCGCATCATGAAAAATCTTAGCGACAAGGATATGGTGATGGAAGACTATCTTACCTTAAGTGATGGACGTATGGTGATTCCTGTAAAAGCAGAGCATAAAAGACATCTGAAAGGATTTATTCACTCCGAATCCGCAACCGGACAAACAGTTTACATCGAGCCTGAACAAACATTAGAGCTCAACAATGATATTATTTCACTTAACTTCGCTGAAAAAAGAGAAATTGAAAGACTTTTAAAAGAATTAACAAAACTTATTGGTAACGTATCAGATAAACTTAGAACTACTCTTTCTCTTATTGCAGAGTTTGATTCAATTTTTGCAAGAGCACAATATTCGCTGGAAACCATGGGAAATTTTCCAGCCATGGAAAATAGTAAACCATTTGAACTCAGAAATGGCAAACACCCGATTTTAATTAAGAAATTAGGTTTGAATCAAACAGTACCGCTTAATGTTACATTAGGATCTGAAAATGTGGTGATCATTACTGGTCCAAATGCCGGTGGGAAAACAGTAGTTCTTAAAACAATTGGATTGTTGACTGCACTTGTTCAATCCGGAATTCATATTCCAGCGGACCCAGATTCAAATTTCCCTTTTAGAAAAGATATCCTTCTTGATATTGGAGATGATCAATCCATTGAAGATGATCTTTCTACTTTCAGTTCACACCTTACAAATATCAAATCAATCCTTGAGAAAGCAGATGAAAATTCACTTGTTTTATTGGATGAGATAGGTACAGGTACAGATCCCGCAGAAGGTTCTTCTCTGGCAGCAGTCGTGTTAAAAACTTTAAGTAAACGAAAGTCAACTGTTTTTGCTTCTACTCATCATGGAAATCTGAAACTGATTGCAGAAGACGAACAGAATTTTACAAATGCAGCTATGGAGTTTGATAATAAAAACCTTACTCCAACTTATAAATTTAAATTAGGTATTCCAGGTTCAAGTTATGCATTCGAAATTGCAAAAAGAATTGGGATTAACGATAAACTTCTAAATGAGGCAGCTAATAATATCGATCCGGATAAACATAAGATTGAAGAATTCCTTGTTGAAATTGAGAAAAAATCTACTTCACTCGAAAAGAAACTTCAGGAACTCGAACTTGAAAATACCAGGCTAAGCGGATTATCGAATCTTTATAAATCAAATCTTGACAAACTGGAAAAGGAGAAGAAAGAAATCCTTAAAAAGGTTAAAGCAGATGGTGAGATTTATCTGAAAGATGTAAATAGAAAAATTGAAAAAGTGATTAAAGAGCTACGGGAATCACAGGCAAGCAAAACTGTAATAAAAGAATCGCAGAAACTAATACAATCCATTAAGGAGGAAAACAAGAAACTTTTTTTACCGGATGTTGATTTAGAATCTGAAAAGAGTGATTTTAAAATAGGAGATTTTGTCAGGTTGAAAGAGATATCAACAAATGGAACAATTTATTCGATTGATAAGGAAAAGAAAATAGCTGTTCTTCAGGTTGGTGCGATGAAAATGCAAGTTGACCTTAACGATCTTATATACGAAAAAGAAAAATCTGTAAAGAAAAATGACAAACTATATAATAGTTTTAACCTTCAAACGAGAGAGTATAGGCTGGACATACGCGGTGAAAAGCCCGATGAAGTTGAATTCGAAATTGTAAAATTTTTGGATGATTCTTATGCTACAGGGCAATTAAGAATTGAAATATTGCACGGCAAAGGAACGGGTGCACTCAAGAAAACAGTAACAACTGTTCTTAAAGCTCATGAAAAAGTGAAAGATTATTACTTTGCTCCGATTGAAGCTGGCGGGGAAGGAATAACAATTGTTGAATTAAAATAGGTAAGTAGTTGTTCAAAAAGATATTGATCGCAAACAGGGGAGAAATTGCTGTTCGAATTATCCGTACATGCAAGGACTTAGGTATAACTTCTGCAGCAATTTACTCCGATGCAGATAAGACATCACTTCACACAATTCTAGCTGATGAGTCTTATTACATTGGCTCGCCTGTATCAGCAGAATCTTATTTGAATCAGAATAAAATTCTAGAACTAGCAAAAAAAATAAATGCTGATGCTATACATCCTGGCTACGGATTTTTTGCCGAGAATGCTGATTTTATAAATGCCTGCGAGAATTCCCAAATTACATTCATTGGCCCTTCCTCAAACTCAGTAAGAATGATGGGCAATAAAACTGAAGCCAGAAAAATTATGGCAGAACACAATGTCCCGATTGTTCCCGGAACAACTGAACCAATTAATTCAGCAAAAAGCGGTAAAGAAGCTGCTAACAAAATTGGTTATCCTATCCTATTGAAAGCTTCTGCCGGGGGTGGAGGAAAGGGAATGACGAGGATTGATAAAGAAGATGATTTTAATGAAGCACTGGAAGCTACTAAGAGGATTGCATTAAAATCATTTGCAAATGACGATGTTTATATTGAAAAATTTATTGAACAGCCTAAACATATCGAAGTTCAGATTTTCGGCGACAAACATGGAAATTATATTCACCTATTCGAAAGAGAATGTTCGATTCAAAGAAGACATCAGAAAATTATCGAAGAAGCACCATCTTTATTTGTTGATGAAAATACCAGGAGTAAGATTACATCAGATGCTATAAATGCTGCAAAAGCATGTAAATATTTTAATGCTGGCACAATTGAATTCCTGATGGACAGGAACAAAAATTATTATTTTCTTGAAATGAACACACGGTTGCAAGTTGAACACCCTGTTACTGAATTCATTACCGGACTCGATTTGGTGAAAGAACAATTATCAATTGCATACG
>JASFSF010000394.1:0-3213 GCA_050114555.1 Ignavibacteria bacterium | reverse complement strand
TCTTAATTACAATTAGATATTATTTCATTTTATTAATTTCTTTTAAAAACCAGTTCAATTCTGGCATGTTGTTCAATAGGACCATTACCGTGTTTGTGTTTTTTCCCAGTGCCTTCCCAATGATGCAATATAGTATTGTGTTTAAATAACTTTAAAATTTCATTTTCTTCCAGGTAGGTCCTGAATTCTCCATCACTA
Source organism: Ignavibacteria bacterium (assembly GCA_050114555.1). Classification (GTDB taxonomy): domain Bacteria; phylum Bacteroidota; class Ignavibacteria; order Ignavibacteriales; family Ignavibacteriaceae; genus BMS3ABIN03. Next base: position 3,015 of record JASFSF010000394.1, on the reverse strand, counting down.
TTGGAAAAGGAATTCTTTCCTGCTTTTTTCCACTCACTGGAATATTTTTTATATGACGAATCCTTCTTTGACCATGCCGTAACGAAAATAATACTTCCCGTCGATGTCCACGAATCTATCTTATCTATGAGAACATTAATTGACTGCCAATCCAGAATTTGAATTAATCCGAAAACCAATACAGACGAGTATATTCTATTAGAATTGAAATTTTGAAAATCACAATGCTTAGTGGTAATTAAATAATTTTTTTCAATGGAAAGTTTATTTATAATTTCTACTGCAACTGAAGAAGGATCAATCGCATCAACTTTGAATCCTTTTTCGGCAAGATAAAATGTATGACGCCCTTGCCCGGCTCCAATATCCAAAACAGGTTTTGATTTATCAATCTGGTCCGAATAATCTATCAATATTTTATCCGGGTCAGAACCAAAAAGATTTTTAACTTCACCATATGATTTATCATAACTCAATCGATACCTTTGGTATAATTGTTTCTATTTGCTTAGCCATTCATTATATAAATCCGGTCTTCTATCCTTAAAAAATAATTTCTTTGCGAAAGAATTATTTACTTTTTCCAAATCAACATCGCTGTAAAGAATTTCATTTGTCCCTGTTCCGGCACGGGCAATAACATTACCTTCGGGATCAGCGACAAATGATTCACCGGCAAAAGTTAATTTTTCTTCTTCACCAACTCTGTTGCAAAGGGCAGTGAAATATCCATTTTGAAAAGACGCTACTCTCATCTCGGCTTCATACAATCCTTCCGGCCATTCTCCAATCGCACCGGCTTGAGGTATGAAGACTATTTCAGCTCCCGACAGCCCAAGCGCTCTCATAAATTCGGGAAAATGTCTGTCATAACAAATTGATACTCCTATCTTTCCATATTTGGTGCTATAAACCGGAGCTCCGTTATTTCCCGGTGAGTAATATCCCTTTTCATGGAAACAAGGATAATCAGTAATATGGACCATCCTGGTTACACCAAGAATTTTTCCATCTGAATCGATCACAGGAGACGAATCGAAAGTATTATCATTCTCCTTTTCATAAATGTTTAAAACAATAACTATTTCCAATTCTTTCGCAAGGTTTGAGAAAATATTGGTTATTCTTCCGGGTATAGTTTCTGCAAAGTAAAACTTGTTTTCATCAGCAGGCACCTGGGGATAAAAAGGTGTAAAAGTAAGTTCGGCGAAGCAAATCATCTTTGCACCGTTTGCAGCAGCTTTCTTTACAGATGTAATACCCTGTTTTATATTTGCTTCAATATCGTTTGATGCTTTTTGTTGAATTAAGGCAATCTTCATTTTTGTTTTAATTTTTTTGTAATTGGTTTAAGAAAGAATATTAATACTGATGTATAAATTTAATAAGATTCCTGTCCACGCGAGAATGACAATTCATTGAAATTTAATTAAGGAATTGACAGCAAACTTTTGATTCGGGCTATTGACTATAACTAATTCTATAAATCTTTCCTGCAAAATCATCCGAGATGAGCAGTGAACCATCGGGCATTTGTTCTATGTCAACAGGTCTGCCGGAAACACTTTCACCTATTAACCATCCTTCAGCAAAAACTTCATAACTAACCGGTTCATTATTTTCTAATCGTACAAGAGTTATACGGTAACCAATTTTTTCCGACCTGTTCCAGCTGCCATGTTCAGCAATAAAGATCTGGTTCCTGTATTCAGGCGGAAACATATTTCCTGTGTAAAATCTCATTCCAAGCGATGCCACGTGCGGACCAAGTTCCTGTGCCGGTAATGTAAATTCGGAAGCTGTATGTCCCGAACCAAATTGAGGATCAGGTATATTGCTTCCGTGCCAGAAAGGAAAACCAAAATGTAGTCCTTGTTCAGGTGCATGGTTCAATTCATCCGGTGGAATATCATCACCAAGAAGATCTCTTCCATTATCTGTAAACCATAATTCTCCGGTTCCGGGGTGCCAGTCAAATCCAACTGTATTACGAACACCGCTGGCAAATATTTCAAATCCACTGCCGTCCGGATTCATTCTGGTAATAGAAGCGAATCGTGGATCGTCTTCCAAACATACATTGCAAGGTGCACCGACGGGTACATATAACTTTCCATCCGGGCCAAACCGGATAAACTTCCATCCGTGGTGAGTTTTTGTTGGTAAATCATCCCTGACAATAGCCGGTGTGGGATTATCTCTGAAATTGCTCTCTATATCCGCGTACATCAATACCCTGTTTATTTCGGCAACGAAAAGATTCCCATCCTTTATTGCAACTCCATTGGGCTGATTTAATCCCGAAGCAACAGTTATAACTTCGTCAATTATAAAATCGTTATTGTTATCGATCACAGCATAAACTTTATCACTACTTCTGTTACCAACGAATAAAATTCCGTTTTCACTCAGTGCCAGCGAACGGGCATTTGGTACATTTGCATACAGACTGATTGAAAATCCGGATGGAAGAACAATATCTCCGCTCCCCAGTTGGCCATTGTTGGTATCGCATGATATTGAAAAAGTAATTATAACTAAGACAAGAAACCACATAGTATTCTTAAATCCATGCATTTCCATCATTCTTTGAATATTTGTTCATATACTTCCTGCTGAATTTCAGGGATAAGTTTTTTACTTAATTCCTCACCAAAATCCGATAAGAATATTATGAAAATTTTATTATCCGGATCAATCCATATCGATGAACCCGATGGTGAATTAATTCCAAAAGAATTCATTGGAAGCTTGTTGTAAACATTTGTTTCTGAGGTTGTAGTCTCCCATCCCAAAGCAGAATAGCTGTCAGGAAGCTGGGATGATATAAATTCATTAATTGTCTCGATGGCAATATATTGTCTGCCCGAATAATAGCCACTTTGAAGAATCATTTGCGCAAATTTTGCCACATCGTTGATATTGGAATATAGATTATTATAACCGGTGACACCGTCCATTATATAATTAAGAATTTCTTTTTGTGATTGATAACTCATATAGGTAAGAAGACCA
>JASFSF010000393.1:0-3215 GCA_050114555.1 Ignavibacteria bacterium | reverse complement strand
ATCGGTAAATGAATAATTTTTGGGAGAATTGCTTTTACCATGTCCTTCAACAAAACCAATTTTTTGCCAGTCATTATCCTGACTTCTCTCAACATCAAATCCATAGTTATTACTCTCAGTTTCAGTCTGCCAGTTCAGGATTATAGCATTCCCTTTTTGCAGTGCTTTAAATGATGTTAATTCTACCGGAAGAGCGAGATAACCAATACCACCTATACCATTAACCTTTACGGGTGTGTTTCTTTGTGTGGTTGTATTATCACCCAGCTGACCTAAATTATTTCGTCCCCAGGTGAAAACAGTCCCGTCCTCTGCCAGGGCAATTGAATACATATTTCCGAATGACGCGGCTGTTATCGGATTACTAGCATTGTCTCCGAGATAGGTTGTTCCAGAATAATCACCTTTCAACACCTTTATTGGTGTTAATCTATCTGTGTCCTCTGTACCATCGCCCAACTGACCGTAGTTATTAAATCCCCAAGTAAAAACGGTTCCATCTTCTGCAAGGGCGATTGCATTATGATTTCCCACTGCAACCGATACTATCGGGTTACTACCATTATCTCCGAGATAGGTTGTTCCGGAATACTCACCCTTCAAAACCTTTATTGGTGTCCATCTTTCAGTAGTTGTATTATCACCCAAATTACCATTAGCATTTGATCCCCAGGTATAAACTGTCCCGTCTGCTGCCAGTGCAATTGAATGATATTGCCCTACTGCTACTGCTATAATCTTGTTATTGCTGTTGTCGCCGAGATAGGTTGTTCCGGAATATTCACCCTTTAACACCTTTACCGGTGTCCATCTTTGAGTGGTTGTATTATCGCCTAAAGCACCATAACTATTGTACCCCCAGGTATAAACAGTCCCGTCTTCTGCCAGGGCGATTGAGTGTAAATTTCCCAACCGTACAGATATAATCTTGTTACTGCTGTTGTCGCCAAGATAAGTTGTTCCAGAATACTCACCTTTCAACACTTTTACGGGAGTGTTTCTTTGTGTGGTTGTATTATCACCCAACTTACCATAACTATTAATTCCCCAACTATAAACAGTGCCATCTGATGCAAGAGCAATTGAAAAATAATATCCCATTGCAACATCTATTATTGGATTGCTAGCATTGTCTCCGAGATAGGTTGTTCCGGAATACTCACCCTTCAACACCTTTACGGGAGTGTTTCTTTGTGTGGCTGTATTATCGCCTAAATTACCGTAATAATTATGTCCCCAGGTGTAAACAATGCCGTCCTCTGTTACAGCGATTGAAGATACATTCCCCAACGCCACAGCTGTGATCTTGTTGTTAACGTTGTCACCGAGATAGGTAGTTCCTTCAGAATAAGCGCCTTTCAACACCTTTACTGGTGTGTTACTCTGTGTGGTTGTATTATCACCTAACTGACCGTAGTAATTATACCCCCAGGTGTAAACGGTACCATCCACCTTCAGTCCAATTGAATGTTGAGCGATTGGACGCGGCCCAAGAGATTGAGCAGACACCTCCAACAGCAGTAAAGTTATAAGAAAAAATAGTATTAATAAAAAATACTTTTTGAACGAGAAATTATCCGATGTGCTAAAAGCAGTTAACATTTTACGCACTTTTTCAAAAATAGGAATCATTCTATTAATCATTGTAGTTATTGAAAAATCCTGCATTATTCTATTGCTCAATAATTATATTATAAAATAAAAGCTCACGAAATATTTGAAAATCTGTTCATGACATATTCCTTACTATACATTACTTCATCAGTATCATCTTCTTTATCTGACTAAATTCCCCGGCTGTGAGTCTGTAAAAATATACTCCGCTGCTTAGTGTTTGATTTACCATTCCTTTACTGAATTGAACTTCATATTCACCGGCAGGTTGTTCCTCATTGACTAAGATTGCTATTTCATTCCCTAAAATGTCATAAACTATTAAACTTACGTCAAGCTTATCACCGCTTACATCTGACGGCACATGATACCTTATAGTCGTGACAGGGTTGAACGGATTAGGATAATTCTGCCCAAGTACATACCCCGTTTCACCGGTGAGAAATACTTCGATTATATCAGAATATTCAAAAGCACCGCCGTTATCAATTTGTTTTAACCTGTAATAGAATATCCCGGTGCCACCAGGATTGCTATCTTCAAATGAATAATTCTTCGGTGAGTTGCTGTTACCAAATCCCTCAACAAATCCGATTTTTTGCCAATCATTATTCTGCTTCCTCTCAACATCAAATCCATAATTATTAACCTCTGTTTCTGTTTGCCAGTTAAGTGTTACAATTCCACCGGAAACAGTTGCCGTAAAGGATGAGAGTTCAACCGGGAAAGCATAGTTTTCACTATTATCCGGTGAAGAAATATAACTCCAGGCGCCACCGGTTCTTATGGTATATTCCGCATCATTACTGGTTATCCTGCAGGCTAAATAATTTCCGGTTGAAACCGTGAAATCGTCCGCGTCAGTTGTAAAAATAAACTCTGTTGAACTTCCATCTCCTGTCACTGTTGCATCGGGACCACCGGAGGTAAAATCATTTCCATCTGTAGAATAACCAATCTCGACGGTAAAAGTGTGGCCGTTTACAGGTGCGGAACTAAAAACTAAATAACCCGTCCAGGTATCACTGTTCACAAAATTTGTAGATGTTTCCGCTGCCTCGTCGGATGCCCATATATGGTTGCCTCCGCTGCTTATAGTGATACTTCCCCCGGTTTGGGTTGCATCGTCGCAGTACATATTGTCATCGCTATGTATCCACCATGCCTGAAGGGAATAAAAATCTATGGTATCTGTTAGCTGGTAATCATCATTATTGTCGTTTGCAATTGTATATGTTCCACCTATTCCGTTACTTCCGCTATGAGTTCCATCACTGTAGTAATTTCCCAGGTATCCTTTATGGAATGTTCCGCTGTTGTAATCATAATATATTGTTGTGGAAGAGCACCAGGAGTTGGTTGATCCGTTTTCCGATAACACATTGCCAATTGTATTGGAAATTAAATTATTAAGGTAGAGCGTATTACTGCTCGCAGAGTGGAGATGGATACCATAATCATCATTGTTTCTTGCGTTATTTCCGGTGAGGATATTTTTCGATGTATTATCATATAAATAGATTCCATCCTCACTGTTGTTATCGGTTGTGTTGTTAGCCAGTATATTGTTCACGGTGTGTTCTTCTTCCAGGACAATACCC
>JASFSF010000392.1:0-3216 GCA_050114555.1 Ignavibacteria bacterium | reverse complement strand
CACATTTGATAACATCTAAATTATGTTCAATTATCACAACAGAATTGTTTCTTTTGATTAGCAATTGAAAACAATTCAGAAGTTTTGCAATATCATGAAAATGAAGTCCCGTTGTAGGTTCATCAAATATAAAGAGAGTGTGTTTCTTATCTCTGAATACAGCAAGATGTGCTGCAAGTTTTACACGTTGTGCTTCCCCTCCGGAAAGCGTATTAGAGGGCTGCCCCAGTTTTATATATCCGAGTCCAACATCCGAAAGCACCTGTAGATATCGTTCGACCTTACTATTTCCTTTAAAAAAATCCAATGCCGAGTCAACTGTCATATCAAGAACATCGATCAGGTTTTTGCCACGGAATGTAATTTCACGAATCTCTTTTTTAAACCTTGTTCCGCCGCAATCATCACACGTTAAATAAAGATCTGCCAGGAATTGCATTTCAACTTTAATAAAACCATCACCCTGACAGGTTTCACATCTGCCGCCGGGAACATTAAATGAGAAATACCCCGGTTTATATCCCCGTGCCCTCGACTGATGGGTGGAAGCAAATAATTCACGGATATGTTCAAAAGCTTTTACATAGCTGATCGGGTTTGAACGTGGTGATTTCCCAATGGGAGATTGATCTACTATTTCAATTTCATCGATATATTTCCCTCCTACAATATCATCATACCGGCCAACATACGAAGGTCCCATACCAAAATTTTTTGCAATCCCGGAATACAGAACATCATGAATCAGAGTACTCTTTCCCGATCCGCTTACGCCGGTAATCACAACAAATTTATTTAACGGAATTTTAACATCTAAATTTTTTAGATTGTTCTCTCTCGCCCCCGATATGTGGATTGATTTTGTTTCACTTAAGTTTCGATTTTTCGGGATCGGAATTTTTAATTCATTAGATAAATATTTTCCGGTTAAAGACTTTTTTTCTTTTATAATTTCAGTATAGCTTCCATTTGCAACAATTTCACCGCCACCGGATCCGGCATCCGGACCAAGATCAAAAATCAAATCTGCTTGCTGCATCATTTCCGCATCATGTTCAACAACAAGAACAGTATTCCCGATATCTCTAAGATTCTTTAACAATTTGATCAGCCGTGCATTATCTCTCGGATGAAGTCCAATAGTGGGTTCATCCAGAACATACAGAGTGCCTACCAGGGAAGAGCCTATGGATGTTGCCAGATTTATTCGCTGAGTTTCTCCACCTGACAATGTACTGCTTAACCTATCAAGAGTTAGATAACCGATTCCAACATTGTTTAAAAATGTGAGTCTCTTAATGATTTCTTTAAGGATTCTATCTGCAACAATCTTCTCATAATCACTTAAGTTGAGGTTTTCAAAAAAACGCAACGATTTTTCAATTGGCAGCTCAACAATATCGAATATTGCTTTGCCATCAATTTTAACCTGCAATGCTTCTCTTCTTAACCTGGAACCTTTACAGGCTGTGCAGATTGTATAACCCCTGTAACGACTTAAGAGAACTCTAATGTGCATCTTATATGTTTTAGATTCAAGCTCTTCAAAAAATCTATCGATACCTTTGTATGAACCAAATCCTTTCCGTAAAAGTTTTACCTGGTCTTCGGTTAATTCCTTATAGGGAATATCAAGAGGAAGTTTTTGAGACTTTGCGTTCTGTACGAGAGAGCGCAGATTTACACTATACTTCGCAGACCTGAATGGAGCAATGGCGCCATCCATAATGCTTAAACTTGTATCAGGTACAACAAGATTCATATCTATACCAATCGTTTTGCTGAATCCCTGACAAACCGGACAAGCTCCGAATGGATTGTTAAACGAGAAGAATCTCGGCTCAGGTTCTTCGTATCTTATTCCACAGCATTCGTAGAATTTGTTAAACTCTTTTATATCATTAGTTTCGGCATTGATCAAAACTAACCTGTCCTCTCCTTCTTTAAACGTTACTTCAATTGAGTCGGAGAGTCTCTCACGAAGTTCCTCCTTGGTTACCTTCAATCTTTCGACAACTATGTTTATTCCTTTTTTATTTTTAGGAAGGAAATCTTTTTCATTTAAATCTATCAGTTTGTCTTTATAAAAGATTCTAAAGAATCCCCTCTTCTTTATCGAATCTATTTCCTCCTTTACAGAGTGACCCTCATGCTCAAATAAAGGGAAGCCAAGATAAAATTTACTGCCCTCAGGTTGTTTTTCAAGCCATTCAATTACTGTCCCTGTTTCATCCTTCACAACCTCTTTACCACATTGGAAACAGATAGTCTTACCTATTCTGGCCCAGAGAAGACGAAGATAATCATAAACCTCGGTTGTAGTTCCAACTGTCGAACGTGGATTGCGGGATCCTTTTTTCTGCTCGATTGCAACTGCCGGACTTATTCCCTGGATGAAATCCACATCCGGTTTGTTCATCCGTTCTAAAAACTGCCTTGCATAAGATGAGAGACTTTCAACATACCTTCGCTGCCCTTCCGCATAAATTGTATCAAACACGAGTGAAGATTTTCCACTGCCGCTCACGCCGGTGAACACAACAAGTTTGTTTCGCGGGATTTCAAAACTTAAGTTTTTAAGGTTATGCTCTCGTGCACCTTTTACAATTATCTTTTTATTGTTTGTATTTAATTTTTTCTTCGGCATAAAAGTACATCTGAAATCAAGCCGTGTAATTTAAGAATTTAATAGGAAAGGATGGATAATCAATTGTCTGGAATATAATTGGTTAAACCAATTTTAATTAAAGTTAGATGAATTTGTAAAAAACAGCGGTTATTTCTGCAAATCATCTCCCCTTTTAGTGGACTATTTTACAGACTGTGTTTCTAACGATTTTAACTCCTTAATTTTTGCATCGAGCAATTCTATTCTTTCATTTAACTGTAATGTTTTTTCATCTATAACCTGTTCATATTCTTCGGCATCCCAGTATCCCCTGTCCTCAAAATAACTCTTGAATAGCCAGTTATGCTTAAGAGCTTCCATATTTTCATTCAACTTAATCGTGGCTGATTTAGCGTCATCGGAAATAATTCTTAAATTATTCAAAATAGCTGTGAAGGAAGTGTCTTCTTCAGTCCCTTCGGCAAACAGGGATCCTAAAACGCCCTTACCTTCTTTTATATTCATTATCATTTCATCTGTTGTTTTTACAGTGTTATCAACCTTAGAAATAACATTATTTATTCCGCTGCCCATTTCTTTGAATACTC
>JASFSF010000391.1:0-3227 GCA_050114555.1 Ignavibacteria bacterium | reverse complement strand
TAATCCTAGAGAAAATTACTCTTACAGTGATGCTGATGATGCAGTGAATCAGCCAAAGTTATTAGCAAGGTTTATGTTCGGAATAAATTATGCGTTTTAATGGAATCTTTGTTGAATCAGATTTATTCCCTTGCTGAATGGATTAGATTTCTGAAGTAATATTTTTTAAAGGACTGATGGTAAAAATTCAATCACTTTGGGGGAGATTGAAGTGGAGGATAATAAATTCTAAATACCAGGGCATTTGCATCACTTTGTGCTAATTCATTTCTATTAATTAATATTACGTAACACTCCTAACTTCTATCTTTCATCAGAATTAGATAATTTATGTCATGAATTTCACTTCAATCAAAACAGGAGAATTATTATGAATTCGCTCATCAAAATCAGCGTTCTGTTATTTCTTTATTACTTACTTGTTAGTTGTTCTGTCGGCGACACTGTTAAGGTCGAAAATTTTTCACCTACAGGTGAAGTTGAGCGCTTAACAAATATTGTCGTGGAGTTTTCAGAGGATCTTGCACCTGCTGATATGCAGGATAAATGGCTTGACGAGGATTTCATAGAATTTGAACCCAAGATCGCCGGTAAGTTTAAATGGGCGGATGCTAGAACACTGGTTTTTTCTCCGGAAGCTCAACTTGAGCCTATTCAGGAATATTCTGCAAAGATCACAAACAAAGTTCTATTTAATTCTCCGTACTCTGCGGATTTTGAATCCTACAAGTTTCATACACCTGATTTTGATGTGACAAAGGTTGATTTTTTCTGGACAAATATTCCTCGCGAAGAATATCAACTGAGTGTTAAAGCAAACATTCATTTTAATTATCCCGTAGATCCGGAAAGCCTGAAAGAATATCTTGAAGTGAAAAAAGAAGATGAAGTATTCAAGGATTACCATATTATTTCGGAGGAAAGTGCTGAGGTTATTGCTCTGAATTTTGGTGAAATCGATCAATTAGAAAAAGAACAGAATTTTACAATAACCGTTAAGTATGGCTTGCAATCTGTTTTAAAGAAAAAAGGATTGATTGAAGATAGAAGTTTTGAGTCCAACCTGCCGCCAATAACCAGGCTTGCAATCACAGGAGTTTACTCAGGCTTTGATGGTAACACCGGCTGGATTGAAGTTAATACAACTCAAACTGTTAATTCAGATGATCTTGAGAATTTTGTTAAAACCAAACCAGGGAAACGGTTAAGATTTTTCGTTAGTGATAATGGTTTCAGGATTGAGACTGCACTGGATGATGTTCAAACAATTGAATTATTAATTAAAAAAGGTTTGCCCGGATTATACGGCGGAAAGCTCGAATTCGATTTTGAACAAACTGTTTCAATGGTGAATGTAAGTCCCTCAATTAATTTCATGGATAAAAAAGGTAAATACCTAATGCTTGGAGGGGAAAAGAATTTAAGAGCTAATGCCGTGAATATAGACGAGGTTGAAATTGAAGTATCGGAGGTCTTTAAAAATAACCTGCTTCACTTCCTGAACAGGTTTGTTTATTACAATTATGATTACAGTTATTACAATCCATCATATTATGCAGGAGATTTTGGGAAAACATTATATAGTAAAAAAATAAAACTTGATGAAAATAAAAACTGGCTGCAATCGTTCGATATAAACTTATCCGAAGCTTTGAATCAAAAGTATAAGGGAATTTATATCGTAAACGCTCATTCGTCAGAAGATAGATGGCTGCAGGATTCAAAAATGCTAGCTGTTTCAGACCTTGCCTTAATTGCTAAATCAGCAGCTAATCAGATTATGGTATTTGTTAATTCCATTAAATCTGCTGAGCCTGTTGCCGGAGCAATGGTTGAAGTAATTTCAACCAACAACCAGGTACTGCTCGCCGGATTAACTAATGAAGATGGTGTAGTTGAGTTTAATGATGTCAATAAAAATACTGAAGGTTTTTATCCAAGATTGGTCGTAGTTGAAAAGGATAATGATTTCAATTATATAGATTTAAATGAAACACAGATTGAAACTTCAAGATTCGATGTTGGTGGTCGAACACAGTATAATGAAGATTATAACACTTTCATTTATGCTGAAAGAAACTTATACCGTCCGGGAGAAACTGTTAATCTTTCGGCAATTGTGAGGGGAGAGAAGATGGGACTGATAGGCGATATACCGGTTTTACTAAAGATTATTAATCCAACCGGTAAAACATTTGACGAATTCAAACAGGAGTTGAATAAGCAAGGTTCCTTTGAAATTGATTTTCAGCTTCCAGACTATGCTCAAACCGGCGATTACCGTGCCGAGGTTTATACCGGAGCAAAACAATTAATTGGATCATGGCGTTTTAGTGTTGAAGAATTTGTTCCTGATAAGATTCGTGTTATGGTTTCAGGTAACAAAGAAAATGTAATCCCCGGTGAGGATATGGAATTTACTGTAGATGCTGAGTTTTTATTTGGCGCAAAAGCGGCCAACTTAAGATATGAAACAGATATAATTCTTCGTCATAAACCGTTTAGAAGTAGTGCTTTTCCACAATTTAATTTCAGTAATTCCTCAATTAAAAACAGTGATTTTGACAACACGATGATTGAAGGTAGTCTTGATGAAAATGGTCATACAGTTTTGAACTATAGAGTACCAAAATATGTTTATGGATCGGGAATAATATCGGGATCAGCTTTTGTGAGTGTTTTCGATTTGACAGGAAGAACAGTAACCCGAGCCGCAACATTTGATGTTTATCCAAAGAATTACTTCATAGGAATTAAAGCAGCGGGATATTATTTCGCTACAAATGAAAACCTGACATTTCAGGTTGTAGCAGTCGATAAGAACGATAAATTGATTAATAACTTCAGGGCAAATGCCACACTTATTCGTTATGAATGGCAAACAGTGTTAAAGAAAAATTATTCCGGACAGTATTATTATGCTTCGGAAAAAAAGCCAATTACTGAATGGGAACGAAAGCTAACAGTTGGAAATAAGCCAAACGATTTTACTTTTAATCTGCAGAGATCGGGACAATATGAGTTAAGAATTTCAAAGCAGGGAAGTGATGAATATCAGAAAAAAGTATTTTATGCTTACGGCTGGGGAAGATCAACAGCCTCTTCATTTGAAGTTGATAAAGAAGGACGTGTAGAGATTGTATTGGATAAGGAAAATTATGAATCGGGAGACAAAGCCAGAATTTTGTTTACAACTCCGTTCTCAGGTAAAATGCTGGTCACGCTAG
>JASFSF010000390.1:0-3227 GCA_050114555.1 Ignavibacteria bacterium | reverse complement strand
GAAATATTCCCGCTCGCATATCAGTATGGCGAATCTTATTTTCATAACACCGGCTTATTAACTTACCTCACAATATTGGATACAGTCAACGTTCAAAACGATGTTTTTTATTTAATTGTAAGTGAAAGAATTGACAAACATTTTCAAATTCAAAACGAATTTTATGATGACTGGAGTTTTACCAGAGAACTTTCCGAAGAGTTTTTAACCCGTTTTTTTATCGATTATGATCCTTTTATCGAACCAAGGGTGGATGGAAGAATTTATTCATTTCCGCTTTTAAATTACAAGGAAACAAAAATCGGACAGGTTGGATTTTATAAACCATCCTTAAATGTTACACTGAATAGCATACGTGAGTTCACAACTAAAATTCAGTCTGTCCTCGTGGTGCTTGTGTGTATTTTCATCGGTTTAAGTTTTAGAAAGGAATATACATCTGTAAATAACCGTGCATTAAGATTCCTATTCTTATCTATTTATGTTATCGCATTCAGAGTTCTGATTTATATAGTTGACTTTCCCTCAATGTTTTTAACGGGACCTTTTGTAGATCCTGCTAATTTTTCATCGGGACTATTATGGGGGTTGGTTAAATCACCAATGGAATTCTTCATTACGAACATTATGCTGATAATTATCGGATTACAATTTTTTCGATTTTCATTCCAATATCAGAATGAAGAATTGTCTAGAAATGCTAGGATCTTAAGACTGATTACAATACCTGTACTTTATACAGGAGCTTTCTATTTATTAAGGGGACTAAGCGCTTCAATTAAAAGTGTAATCTTTGATTCATCAATCAGATATTTTAAAGATCCTACTCCTGTTCCCAGTATAGATGTTGTATTCATGAATTTGAATGTAATTATTCTCGGCTTCTCTGCGGTTATAGTAATGGCTTCTTTATTTATTTTTATTGGGATCTTTACCAAAGTGAATCTGATAAAGTTCGGATTTCTTAAGCTAACAATCTTTTTTCTGATCACGCAAATACTTGCATATTTTTTCTTTGATAATCTGCCTGAACCATTAATCACATCACCTATGGTAATTCTGTTTCTATTAATGATATTTGTAATTGTTTATGCTGCATTCTTCAGGAAACAAAGTTTTGCACAATTAATAGTATACAGTACACTTATCGCTTCGGTGATATCAGTTATTCAGATGAACTATTTCAATTTACAGCTGGAACGGGAATCCTTAAAAACTGTTGCATTTGAAATAATTCGGGCAAACGAAAATCTTCTTCGTTATATGAGTGATGAAACTCTTCGGAAAGCTATCCGGGATGAAGAATTAGTAAATAGCTTTTACCAGAGTAATGTTAATTATGATGCTGAGGCATTCAGAATCTGGTCCGGCAGTCCAATGCAAAGAGAATCGATAAGCTCGGGCATTTTTCTGTTCGATAAGGAACAAATTGAGATCGGAAATTTTACTGTTGGGCTTGAATACGATTACGATGCTTTCCAATATTTTGATGAAGTATTTTTAGAAGAACCAAGTGTTGTTGAAATAACTGATTCTGTCGAAACAGATGTGCTTAGATATATTGGAATTATTCCGGTTGCGAAAAGAGAAATAGTTGCCGGATACATAGTTGCTGTAACTGAATTTAACATTCAGAATATCGATTCGAGAAATATTCCTGATTTTCTAAAATCAAATAGAGCAATATTGGGCGCTGCAATCGATGCATCATTATTAAGAATATTCGAGATAAAAGGTACACACCTTACTCAGGTTTACGGAGATATTTATCCATCACGAGAACAACTATCGGCAATCTATAATGCTGATTTAACAGATTTCAATGATGCCTGGGTTAATTTTTCAATTTATGATGAAGACTATGTCGCTTTTGTAATAAAGACTATTGGTATTGATGAGGAAAGGTTTATATCTGTTGCTGCAAAAGAAAATGAAGTTACTTGGAACTTATTCAATTTCTTTAAGTTATTCCTGGTTCATGCAATTTTCATACTAATACTGTTTGTATTTTTAATTGGAACAAAATTACTGAAAATTAAAACCTCATTCAGAACTAAACTTTTATACGCATTCCTATTAGTATCTATTGTCCCTCTGGCCCTGCTTGCAGTATACAACAGAGAGGTTGTTTCTGAACGGAGCAGCAAATCAATATTTAATGAATTAAGCAAAAGATCTGGTTATTTACAGAGTCATGTTTCTTCACAATTGTTAAAACATCAAGACAGGGAACTTATCACGGCATTTAAAAATGCCGGAAAGGAATTGGATATTTCATTTGCTGTTTATCAGAATACCGATCTGATGTATAGCTCGCGTGAAGAGCTGTATCGTACGGGGCTGTTCAACTTCAAATTAAATCCGGATGCACACTTTAATCTTAATTATCTAAGTTATAGAGAGCACCTTTCCAAAGAAGAACTGGACAAATACAATTTTTATGCTTACTACAGAAAAGTATCGTTTGGTGATCTTTCATTAATAGTTGGAGTTAATGATGCGTTCAACAGGATTAGACCTGCGTTTTCAACTTCAGATATAGATGTTATCTTATTTGGGATATACAGCTTTGCTCTGATAATTATAATAATTGTAAGCACAATCTTAGCTAATCAGATTTCGGCACCTATAAGACGATTGACAAAGGCGACAGAGGCAGTTGCCAAAGGCGATCTTGATGTTCAATTGGAAGGATCTGAAAAAGGAGAGATGAAAGAGCTTTATGATGGTTTTAACTTAATGACAAGTGAGCTGCAGAAAAATCAACAGGAACTTGCAGAGCTTGAAAGAGAAACAGCCTGGAAAGAAATGGCCAAACAGGTTGCACACGAAATTAAGAATCCGTTAACCCCAATTAAACTAGCGATACAGCAATTGATAGCTTCCTATAAAGATAAATCGGATGATCTTGATGAGGTTTTTGAGAGTGTTACTAAAACTACTCTAAACCAGATCGACAACCTCAGCCAGATTGCAACTGAGTTTTCAACTTTTGCAAAAATGCCAAGTATAAAACTTGAGGTAGCTGATATTATTCCTGTTATAAAAGATACGCTAAATCTGTTTACAGATGATAATATTATAATTGATTATGAAAGTGAGGAATCAGAAGCCGTTGTTGAAACTGACAATTCGCAATTTAGAAGGATGCTGATAAATATGATAAGAAACTCCATCCAGGCGGGCGCAACATATATTTCATTAAGATTGTCACAGAAGTATGAAAA
>JASFSF010000389.1:0-3231 GCA_050114555.1 Ignavibacteria bacterium | reverse complement strand
ATACATTTTTATAAGTTAGTCCGTCTCTTTTATTAAAACATCCCGTACCCCGGGAAATGAATAATGAACTATTAATATCAAGGTCATAATTAGATATTCCGGAATAGTGAAATTCATGTCCTTTCAGAACTGTACCGGTTTTAAAAAACGGATTATCACTATCTACAAGAGCTTCACAATAACCATGTCCAATAGGTTTTTCAGACATCGATATATTAACAGGAAGAACACCTGACATAGGAAAGGTTTTTCCTTTCCACTCAACACTCTCAGCCAGATACATCAATCCGCCGCATTCTGCATATACAGGCAAACCATCTTCAACCAATTCTTTTAACTTCTGTTTTAGATTTTCATTTACCGTAAGTGCATCTAAGTTAGTTTCAGGAAATCCGCCCCCAATATATAATGCATCTATATCACCAAGACTACAATCTTCTTCAGAAGAGATTGGAATCAGATTAGCTCCCTGATCTTTCAACAGCTCTAAATTCTCAGGATAATAAAATGAAAATGATTTATCATTGAAGTATCCAATATCAATCTCGCTATGAACAGCTTCTGAATTTATAGCCGTTTGCTCAATATCATTTTCTTCAAACAGAGGTAAACTGTTTGAGATTTCCAGGATTCTCGAAACATCAATGTAATCATCAATTATTTTTCGCAAATCCTCAATAATGGCTGATCCTTTTTCGTACTCCGCCGGTGTTATTAAACCAAGATGTCTTGATGGAAGTATGTACTTCCCTTTCAATTTGGGAATGCTTCCAAGTACAGGTACACCGGTCATATCTTCAATTGCTGCGGAAGCAACTCTTCCATGCCTTTCGCCTGCAACCTGATTTAATATAACTCCAGAAATTTCAAGTTCAGGATCAAAGTTGATACACCCAAGTATAGATGCGGCAGCAGTTCTTGTAACCTTGGTAACATTCTGAACAATGATCACAGGTGACTTAAGAAGCTTCGCCAATTCTGCAGTACTATGAGTTCCATGGCTGTCGAATCCATCAAACAGCCCCCTGTTTCCTTCAACAACGTTTATACCGTTATCCACGGAATTTTTTATAAAGGATTTTTTAACATTAGAAAAACCCATCAGGTATGTATCGAGATTCCTGGCTGGTTTTCCGGATGCTAAAGTAAGCCATGCAGAATCGATATAATCGGGGCCTTTCTTGAAACTTGCAACATTAAGGCCCCTGTTTTTGAAACTGGCAAGAAAACCGCACGATACCACAGTTTTGCCAGAATCACCTGACAAACCACTAATTATGATTCTTGAATTGTCGTTCAACTGCATATCAGAATTTATTTTTTACAGAATTAATTCTCTGAACCTTCTTTATGTGGGATCTCTATAAAGCTTCCGCCAAAGTAAGTATATACACAACGGCCGCTTTCAATTAATTCTTTGATAGCTGCTTTTGCTAGTTTTTTATCACATCTATCTTCGCCAAATAACTCAATCATACCTTTGGTTAAATCAGTAGGTTTTAATTTTTTTAATCCCATACTGTCTTTAACCATATTGTACATAGCATCGGCAACTTCTTCTACTGTTGCTTTCTCAGCCATAATAATCCTCTCTTAATGTGTTAATTGAGCTGAACGTTTAAATGTTAAGCCTGCATGTTTAAAATCGTCAATATGTTCTTTCTGGAATTCAATTCCTGTCATTTCGAAAAATCTCGGCCAACCAATACGGTTAATCCATTCACCCATTCTCTCATACTTATTAGCATTTGCAGCCCATATCTCAACAAGATTTTTAACCGAGTCAACTACTTCAGGCCATCTTGGAGGATTGTTTGGTATGAACGGAATTGCGAGTTTCGAGAACATTGGTTCAGTCCGTGCATTAGATACCTTACCTCCAACCCAGATAGAAACACCATCGTTCAACGGATCGTTTAGAGGCATTGCGGGACAAACAGTATAACAGTTTGCACAGAACATACATTTCTCTTCCATCACTTCAACTGATGGTTTCTCATCAATAGTTGCAGGTTTGATTGCTGCAGTAGGACATGAGGCAACGACAGAAGGAATTTCACACATCTGTTTTAGTCTGGATGAATCTACTTTCGGTGGACGCCTGTGAATTCCAAGAATTGCAATATCGGAACAGTGAACAGCACCGCACATATTCAAACAACATGCTAAAGCAATACGTAGTTTTGAAGGTAATTTCATTTCAACAAAGTATTCGATCAATTCGTCCATTACAGATTTAACAATACCCGATGCATCGGTAGCCGCAGAGTGGCAATGTACCCATCCCTGCGTATGAACAATGTTTGATATTGAATTACCCATACCGCCAACGGGATGGCCTAATTCTTTTAAGTCAGCTATTAATGGTTCAATATTCGATTTTTCAGTAAGCAAAAACTCAACATTGTTTCTACTTGTAAATCTTAAATACCCATCGCAGTATTTATCAGCCAGATCTGCATAAGCTCTTATTTTTTCAATACTCATTAGGCGAGGTGAGCTTGCCCGAACTGAAAACAGGTTGTCACCGGATTCTGAAACGTGAACCATTACTCCAGGCTGCAAAATCTCATGATATTTCCATTTACCATAATTTTCTTTAATAACTGGAGGTAAGAATTTTTCATAATGCGGTGGACCAATATCTGTAATTCTTTTCTTTTTCTCTTCAGCCATTTTTTTTATTCCTTATAAATTTTAGCTTAAAAATTTCTTTTATTATTAGGTATTACTACTTAACTCTCTTCTTCTTCCTCATCATCTTCTTCGAAGTATTCTTCATAAAATACGTATGGATTTTCTCTTGGATGAGCTACCATCTGGGGAACAGGTTCAACACCGATAGCTTCCAGGAAGTTGCCCATTCCTACACGCTGAATAAATTCTCCAACTCTTTCACGTGCTTTTCCTTCTTCGCACCAGATATCGTGAATTTCATCTACCATTTCGATCAGTTCCTTATATGGCGGTTCCATTTTCATAAACGGTACAAGTACGGATGAGAGCAGAGCGCCTTCAACAATAGGAGCTTTTGCACCAATAAGAATAGTTGCACCTTTATCAACTCCGGGCCTTAATGCTTTAGGCATTACATTTATACAGTGCATACATTTTCGGCAAGATTTATTATCGATGGTAAGTTCTTTACCGTCCCAATCCATACATTTTCCAGGACAATGTGCAACAACATCCTTCTGTATGTCTACACCGGATTTTGCATATTCGGTAACA
>JASFSF010000388.1:0-3235 GCA_050114555.1 Ignavibacteria bacterium | reverse complement strand
CCAAACATTTCCACCCATTCCTCAATACTTATCAAATCATTCATCAAATTTGTTGACATATACTTTACAACATTTTCATTGTAAAGTTCCTTCTTAGAGAGTAATTGTTTTATCTGAGCATCTAATGTATCGATCATTTTATAGGAGAAGATGTAAAGAGGTCCTTTTGCAGAATTATCATCCTGAAAATTGAAAAGTTTACAAGATCTGTAAACCAAATCAGGATTCCACCACGCATCAAAGCTAATAAGATAAGGGACATAGTAATTACCAAAATTAATTCTGGGAACCTTATCATTAATTAAAAATGCAACTACATCTTTCCTGGTTTTAAATAAAGATATCGATTTCTGTATTTGATCGTTTGAGTACCCCGTTGAAACGGAAAGGTAATTTATATCGGCTTCATCCAGTAACCGTTCAATCTTTTTTATCCCCTGCTGGTCATATTGTGATACTATAATTACCTGTTTTCCGTTTTCCTTTATGGACTTAACATGATGGAGAAGCAAATTACTCTTTGGACTGGTAATACTATTACTACTAAAATTTTGAACCTGAAAAATTTTATGCAGCAGCATAAAAATATTTGCCTGGTAGCGTAACGGGTTACCGGATTCTAAAATTCTTTTTAATTCTTTCCTGCAATTGGTAAATGTTTCTTTGTATTCGGTTTTCTGTAATTCATCCTTCTCAAGCCAAAATTCCTGATAATCGAACTGCTCCTCACCTCTTAATGAATCGGAAAGTCTGGTAAATTTAGTTTGCTCTGATTTTATCTCTTCATCGAATATTGAATTTAATTTTAACGGTAGATCACTTCTTAACTGGTTTGATAAAACCCAAAGCGTCTGCGGATTAATATTGTTTAATGTATTAAGAACATCAAATTCTTCACCGATTTCTTGAATTTCATCCATTATAATACAATCAAATCCAGTAAGCACCTTCAGATCAATAAGATCTTCTTTAACTTCGTTTATAAATGTATCTTGAGCTATAACGTGAATTGTGGATTTCTTCTCCCAACACATTAATCTTTCATTCTCATCGCCTTTAATATTTGTAACGCTAATAGTTTGTAAATGTTTTTTGATATTAAACAGCCATTGCGAGCTGCTTCCCGATATTTGATCATTACCTGTCGATCCGATAAAATATGTAGGTGCGATGATTAATATCTTCGATACGATTCCGTTTGAAATCAGAAATTGCAATGCAGCAATTGTGGTTTTTGTTTTATTTAGTCCGGGTTCTACTGCTATAAGGGCTCTGTTATTCTCGGCCAAAAATCCGGCAATATCATATTCGATTTTGGACAAATCAATATCAGTATCTTTACGGGATTTCCAATCAACTTTAAATGATTTTTTTAATATTTGGTTGATTATGCTGTTATCACCTGACTTATCATTACACCTGTCTTTAATCGTTTCAGAATTGGTCAGGGAATTTAAATCAGTGGAAAGAGATTTAGTTTTGGTTTTTATAAAACTAAATTTATATCCTGCTGTTTTAATTAAATTTTCTACCGGATTCACATTGGAAAAGTTATCTATAGATACGGGACTCTTGTCTGGTATCTTAACATTGAAAACTTTTGACTTATAATTACCCATCCCGGGTACTTTGACCTTATACAATTTCGTTCTTCTGGGAAGAGCATCTATCTTAAAATTTTCAATCCGGTAATCACCAAAGTTGTTTAGTTCAATTTCTTCAACTAATGTTTGATCGCTATCTTTTACAAAATCCTTTTGATTCAGCAAATCAAATTTAAGTACTCTTGGTTGCAGGTTCTGAAGATGGTCCTCAATTTTGGGAAGAGGTAGTTTAACTAAATAACCTTTCGGTTTTCTCGATTTAAATTGGACGGCAATTTCTTTTTCGGTTGCTAAGTTTAATTTATAATCAACTTCCTTATAGGAATGTGCCGGTAAATTAAAAACAATATCCTTATGATTAATTACCCTCGATGGTACGTACAACAACTGGAAGAATACCGGATTTGTTCCTATTTTTTGAAAGATATACGAGTGGTCTTCAGGATAGACGGAGGAATCACCAAAAGAAAAAAAATGCTCGATAAAAAATGGTTGTTTAATACTGTAGGTAATAAAGGATGTGTCAATTAATTGAGAAGAAATTTTACCAATCGATTCTTCTTCCGTATAGGGGACTCTTAACCAATTAGTATATAAAAAATCCTCCTCGCTCTCCAGAAGTGAAATTGAGGAAGCAAATCTCCTTCTTAACAGTCTGAGCATTTAAATTATTCAACTGATTTTTGTTGATTGACCTGTTCACAAGCAAGTTTTAATCTGTCAAATGGTTCGAGTAAATTTCTTCCCTCTGATAGCTTATTAAGTTCTTCATTAATAACCGATAATTCGCTTTCGAATTTTTTTGATGTTTCCAGCAGAGTTTTTCCATTCCCGTTAGAATGAACTGGAAGTTCAAGAGGTTTTGAACTTTTCCTTGATTGTCCCTCACTTTCATTGAAGAGTCTTACAACCCTAACACCCTGCTTGTTGTTTGCTCCAAGGAAAAACGGATCACGCACAACTATAATATCGACCTGCTCATTAATAGCATTTAACAGAGGAACAGAGATCAACTCAACCAGGATATGTTCATGCAGAACATCGCCATAAAGAGTTTTCTGGAATCCTGTTGGTTTTATCGGTGCAGTTACTCTAAACTCAAGGGGTTTTGTATCTGCATCTGTAACCAGAATACCCCCCATAATGCCTCCGCTATCTGCTAAGTTATAAGTTTCTAAAAAGGCGATTTTCTGGATTTCCATGTTTTCGCTCCGCAAATTTATTCGTTATCGATTTATAGAAAATTTCGTTATCATTTTCAGTGCCATTGGTTTTGTTTACAATCAATGTGCATTTTAATTTGACAATTATGACCGACAAAACATTCTTATATCTTCATCGAAGTGAATTGTAAATCTGTTTTCAAATTATTGCCAAATTTCTAATTAAATTCTAAAGATTCAGAAAGATTCTGGCCAAATATGACATTACGGAATTTTTGACATTTTATGAGAATGCGAAATAATTAAATTCTATAATCGTAAATATTTTCAATTTGGGTAAATATTACCGAAGTCCTGTTGAAAACCTGTTCATATCTTGTGCATAAATTATATAATTTGAAAGAAAATTTACTACTATTATGTTAGCAGAGTTAAAGTATTATTTTTCAATAAGTTACTGCTCATTTC
>JASFSF010000387.1:0-3250 GCA_050114555.1 Ignavibacteria bacterium | reverse complement strand
AAATGCAGCATTAAAAGGCATTCATCTACTTTTACCGGGTTACGGTAAAGAAGGACCAACTATCGAAATATTTCAATACAATAAGAATGAAAAGAAAATAAATTCGATATCGGCTAATAGAGAAGGCTATCGACATATTGCCTTTTCCGTAGAAGATGTAGAGCAAATTCTTCAAAAAATGGTTCAATTAGGAGGAAGAAAAATTGGTGAAGTAGTGACTAAGGATTTTAAAAATGGAACGCTAACATTTACATATGCAGCCGATCCGGAGGGAAATATTGTTGAAATTCAAAAATGGGAGCCAAAAACTGAGTAGATTATTTTGCTATTAAAATTAAGGAAATTGGCTCTTTTCATTTATTTGAGAATACGTAATATTTACTTTTTAGAATTAATAAATCAAAACTAATTACCAGTTAATAACAATATGTTTTCAAAAAAAAATAATGACGATTATAAAGAGGTTTTGGAAGGTATAAGTTTTAAAACAACTACATGGGGCAACAAAGCTTCAATGAGTGAATTTAGATTAAAGAAGGGAAGCAATATCCCACTTCATCAACACCCGCATGAACAAACAGGCTATTTGATTTCTGGTAAAATGAATTTCACTATCGGTGAGGAATTATTTTCTGCTGGCCCGGGCGATAGCTGGAATATCCCCGGTAATGTTGAGCACGGGGTAGAAGTATTAGAGGATACGGTTGTAGTTGAAGTCTTTTCTCCGGTAAGGGAAGAATACTTACCTTGATTTGTGGCTTATTAGTTCTAATAATCAATTAAGGATATAGAACCACTAACAGCATTGTGAGGTAGTAAAATAGTAGTTATGAATGTTAATCTTACCGGAAATAAAATCAGACTAGTCAATACGATCGTTTCGGATGTGAGTAGCATTATTAATTTTGAAACTTCTAACGATCAATTTGTACACAGTTATCCTAAAGAAAAACATCTCTCACTTTTAAAAGATAGTGATTGTTTGCACTTGTCGATAAGGAGATTAGATGACAACGATCTTGTAGGTCATATGATTTTGTTCGGAATTGACAGCGTACATAAAGTACTGGAATTCAGACGGCTGGCAATAAATGAGAAGGGATTCGGTTATGGTAGAGATGCAGTTCAGTTACTAAAGAAATTATGTTTTGAAAAACTAAAATTTCACCGCCTGTGGTTTGACGTTTATGATGATAATGAAAGAGCAATCGGTTTGTATGAATCGGAGGGTTTTGTTCAGGAAGCACTGTTAAGAGAAAATATTAAGTCAGAAAATGGTTACAGATCTCAGAGAATTTATTCAATGCTGGAAGACGAATACAACTAAAGTTTGAGTTGAAAGTTTTAAAATTGCTGGATGCTATACATATAATTATCATTCCTATAATTTTTATTTCTGCTTTTATCAGATCAGCTTTTGGATTTGGTGATGCATTAATAGCCATGCCATTACTTGCAATATTCATCGGTTTGAAAATCGCTACACCCATAGTTGGTCTGTGTGCTGTTTCTTATTCGATATTAATATTAGCTAAAGAATGGCGAAAGGTTAGCTTTAAGAACGTTCTGGTTTTGGTATTAACTTCAGCTATTGGAATTCCACTTGGGATATATTTGCTGAAAGGTAATTATGAAAGTATTCTTAAAATAATATTGGGGGTACTCATCATTTCTTTCTCGCTGCTCAATATAGTTAAACCAAAGTTGATTCATCTTAATAGTGACAAATCGGCATTTTTATTCGGAATTCTTTCAGGTGTACTCGGTGGTGCATATAATACAAATGGTCCGCCAATTGTATTTTATGGATTATTGCGAAAATGGGATTCAAACACACTCAGGGCGACTCTGCAGGCATATTTTTTACCAACTGGATTCTTAATTGCTGTGAGTCATTTCCTTGGAGGACTATGGACAAGTGAAGTATTAATTAATTTCCTTGTACTAATACCTTTCCTGGTAGTTGGCGTTGTTCTTGGGAATGTTGTGCATAATAAGATTAAGCAGGAAAAATTTAATATCTATATTTTTTACTTACTGATTCTATTAGGAGTTTTCCTGGTGTTCAAGAATATATTTTAACAAAGAATTCAGCATTTATTATCCATAAATTTTAAAACCTACTGACTCACCTGATTATTTAATATCTTTAAGTGCTCATAAATTCATTGTATGAGAGCTCAATTCAATAATTGGAAATTTTCGTTACAGGTTAGTGATTACAAGTGGTAACTAATATTCCTGATCCAGAAAATGAAATATGGCTTAAAATACAAGGTGCCGATGAAAATGCTTTCTCCACTCTTTTCAGAGATTATTACAAGCGATTATATGTATTTGCTGCAAGATTAGTAAAAGACCTGGAATCTGCCGAAAATATAGTCCAGGATGTGTTTGTTAAACTCTGGATAAATAAAAATGAGATCAATATCACTCGAAGCATTAAAGCATATCTATACACTGCTGTGAAAAACCAATCGCTAAATTATCTCGAACAAAATAAGCGATTGATATCGATTGATGACAGTTTGAACTTACCGGAATCCAACATAGATTCACCTGAAGAAAACATAATAAAAAATGAAAATTACAAGGCAATCCAGGATGCAATTGGAGAACTTCCAGAAAAATGTCGAAGAATTTATCTAATGAAGAAATATGATGATCTATCCTATAAAGAGATTTCAGAAGTTTTAGGTATATCAATTAATACTGTAAAAACACAGATGAAAAGAGCATTGAAATCGCTCTCAGACAAGCTTAATTACTTAAAATTATTGTTAATCTTAACATTATGGGACAAATTGATTTAACTCACGAATATAAATCAGATCAGCCGAATTTGTCACACAAAACTAATTCCCGGATGTCTATTAATTGTATCGATGGACACCATTTAATTAAATTATCTAAACCGGACTATAAATGAAGAAAAAAATAGACTGGGATTTGATTTTATCGTATTTGGATGACGAATGCTCAGAAGAAGATAAGGCAAAAGTGTTTGAATGGGAGAATGCGAGTACTGAGAATAAAAAAGAACTCGATGTGCTGAGAAAAATCTGGAATTCACGTGATACTTCGCTACCAGAACCTGATATTGAATTGGCTCTTAAAGCAGTAAAAAATAGAATAGATAATTATTCCCGATCTGGTGAGGTTGAAGGATTAAAGGTTTTTAAACTTAAGCCTGATCAATCTGAAGGAATATTTAGAAGATATATTTTCAATACTAATTTTGTAAAAGCAG
>JASFSF010000386.1:0-3259 GCA_050114555.1 Ignavibacteria bacterium | reverse complement strand
ATAATGCATTGGAATGGATGTATGAACACGCCTGGGACAGCGTGAATGACGGATGGTTTCAGGAATTGAATAATAGCGGCGATCCGATCAATCCGAATGCAGATAAAACAGCATTTTATCAGCACTATGCATTACTTGGTATCGCTGCTTATTATGAAGCAACAGGTGATAGTATGGCCGGGAACTGGTTACAAAAGGGTTATCAACATCTCGAAGATGTTTACTGGGATACACGGCCGGCTTACCTTGGTTATTATGATAAAGCAAGTTTTGACAATCAAACTGTTTGGGATAAAAGTTTTAACGCGACTGTAGATGCAATAACAACTCATCTCTTATATCTATGTCTGATGAATGAAGATTTAACCTACAGTTCACGATTAGAAGAACTCGCAACTGAAATTATCAATTACATGGTTGCAAGTTTACCGCAGCAAGCAATAGGATTCGTAGAAAAGTATGATTCCGATTGGAATTGGAATAATTCCGAAACAATGACAATAATGGGACATGTTTTAAAAGCGGGGTGGTGTTTAGCAAGAATTTATCAATTGGTTCCCGATACTTCATATATAAATGCAGCAGAACTCTTAATCACTGACGTTTGGAATAACGGTTACGATCATGAATTTGGAGGACCATATAAAGATTATAACCGGGTAACTGGCGAAATGCTTCTCTGGGGATTGCAGGATAGCGCAAAAGCATGGTGGCAGATGGAACAGGCAATAACTGCAGGACTGCAAATGTATGACATCACAAAAGATTCCTGGTATCTGCAGATGGCTGATGAAACATTGAATTTTTTCATGAATTATTTTGTCGATCACGTTTATGGAGAAGTCTATGCAGATAGAACTCGATACGGTGGAATTGCCTGGAATGAAGAGAAAGGCAGCGGCTCTAAAGCTGGATATCATTCGATTGAAACAGGATACTATACTTATTTATATGGAAGTCTTTTTTATACTGAAGAGCCTATTACTTTGCACTATGCTTATGAACCGTTAGACTTCAACCGCGATTTTCTTTTAACACCATTGGCGATTAATGATACGAATCTTATCATTTCAGAAGTCCTACTTGATGGACAGGTTTATACTAACTTCGACTCAGATAATAGAGTTCTTACCCTACCTTCTGGTGTAGGCGGACAGTTCGAGGTTACATTCTCACTGCCAATTGCAACAATTGCAGCAGACCATATTGCAATGGTTGAAAATTTTGAATTGTATCAAAATTATCCTAACCCGTTTAATCCGACAACAAAAATCAGATTCAGCATTCCCTCAACCTCGCAATCCCAAACCTTGCATGTTAATATTACAGTTTATGATATTTTAGGAAATGAAATTGTGACACTTGTCAATGAAAATAAACCTGCCGGGAATTATCAAGTAGGGTTTAATGCTTCCTACTTACCAAGTGGAGTATATTTCTATCAATTAAAGTCAGGAAATTATGTTGAAACTAAAAAAATGATGTTACTGAAATAGGGAATTTCTATACATAAAATATTTATTATAGCCTCGGTTCTGCCAATGACGAATTCGGGGCTTTTTCATTTTGTTAGCTAATAAAAATTAATTAGAATTGATATTAAGTTTATTCAAATAGTAAGGACTTTTCTGATGACAAAACCAAGACTAAGTTTTTGGCAAATATGGAATATGAGTTTCGGTTTTCTTGGAATTCAATTTGGTTTTGCTCTGCAAAATGCAAACGTAAGCAGAATATTTGAAACATTAGGTGCTGATCTGGATAAGATCCCAATTCTATGGATTGCTGCCCCGGTTACAGGATTAATTGTTCAACCAATTATAGGACATATGAGTGATAGAACGTGGAACAGACTGGGCAGAAGACGACCCTATTTTTTAGTTGGGGCTATCCTTGCATCTATAGCGATTTTAATTATGCCCAATTCCCCCGTTCTGTGGGTCGCAGCCGGAATGCTCTGGATAATGGATGCATCTATAAATATCTCAATGGAACCATTCAGAGCGTTTGTGGGCGATATGCTTCCATCAGAACAGCGAACAGCAGGGTTTGCAATGCAAAGTTTTTTCATAGGTATAGGCGCCGTTGTAGCTTCTGCGTTACCTTATATGATGACAAACTGGTTCGGGATTTCCAACGTTGCACCTGAAGGTACAATCCCTGACTCAGTGAAATATTCATTTTATCTCGGTGGTGCTGTTTTCTTTCTAGCAGTTGCCTACACAGTCTTCAGCACAAAAGAATATTCTCCGGAAAAATTAAAAAAGTACAGTGAAGATGATGAACAGCAATTTGAAAAGGAAAAATATATCAGAAGCGAGAAAGAAAACGTTTCCTCACAAAAATTTCTGCGTGATGGTTTGATCTGGATTGCAGCCGGATTAATTATAACTTTAATTTTGTTGTTTGTCTTAGAAGAAGATGATTATGGTTTATATGTTTTGTTTGTCGGTGCTGTCATTTTTGGTTTGTTGGAAATTATAGCCAGCTCACTTACGGGGAAAAACAGGATTGAAAACGGATTTGTTGTTGTACTAAATGATCTTTATAATATGCCCAGGACAATGAGACAGCTGGCATATGTTCAGTTCTTCTCCTGGTTTGCATTGTTTGCTATGTGGATTTATACTACACCGGCAGTTACCCACCATATTTACGGCACTGCCGATCCGACATCAGCGTTATACAACGAAGGAGCAGACTGGGTTGGTGTACTGATGGCGGTTTATAACGGATTTGCCGCTATTATGGCTTTTGCCCTGGTATGGATGGCAAAGAGAACAAGTCGTAAAACAGTGCATATGATAAGTTTATTTGCCGGTGGAATTGGGCTGGCTTCATTCTATATTATACAAAACCCTGACTTGTTAATAATATCTGAACTGGGAATAGGTTTAGCATGGGCATCTATTCTTGCAATGCCTTATGCGATTCTTGCTGGTTCGTTACCAGCTGAAAAGATGGGTGTCTATATGGGCATATTCAATTTTTTTATTGTTATTCCACAAATTACTGCCGCCAGCGTATTAGGTTTTTTTACCAGGACAGTTTTTAATAATGAAGCTATCTATACACTGATTCTCGGCGGCATATCTATGATAATAGCAAGCTTATTGGTACTGAGAGTTGATGATGTGGATGAGGTAAGAACTTAAGTGATGAACTTATTTAAATTATACTTTAATACGTTACAAAAATCTTGTCTTGATTTTCTTCCACAATTTGCTGCCTATCATATCATCAGCATTAGCTAAAATTG
>JASFSF010000385.1:0-3272 GCA_050114555.1 Ignavibacteria bacterium | reverse complement strand
AGCTTCCAGATATTCTTTTGAGTAAGTATGTTTTTCATCAATTGGAAGGTAACTTGTAACTCCAAGTGCTCTTCCACGCGGAATTATTGTCACCTTGTGAACCGGATCTGCTTCCGGTATCATCCGTGCAACAAGCACATGACCTATTTCATGATAAGCAGTAGTCTTTTTCTCTTCTTCAGATATAATCAGACTTTTTCTCTCCATGCCCATCATAACCTTATCCTTTGCCTCTTCAAAATCGATGTACTCAACTTTTTTCTTATTCTTACGTGCAGCAAGTAATGCTGCTTCATTAACCAGATTGGCCAGATCAGCACCTGCTAAACCGGGAGTTCCTTTTGCAATCACTTCCAGATTAACATTTTCACTCAGAGGAATATTTCTTGTGTGTACTTTTAATATGCCTTCCCGTCCTTTAACATCGGGTCTGTCAACAACAATTTGTCTGTCGAATCTTCCCGGTCTGAGCAATGCCGGATCAAGAACATCGGGTCTGTTTGTTGCGGCAATGATTATTACTCCAATATTTTGCTCGAAGCCGTCCATTTCAACAAGTAATTGGTTTAATGTTTGCTCACGTTCATCATGTCCGCCACCAAGCCCGGCACCCCTGTGTCTGCCAACAGCATCAATTTCATCTATAAAAATAATGCAAGGAGCGCTTTTCTTACCCTGATCAAATAGATCTCTTACACGGCTGGCTCCGACTCCAACGAACATTTCAACAAAATCAGCACCACTTATCGAGAAGAACGGGACACCAGCTTCACCTGCAACAGCTCTTGCAAGTAAGGTTTTACCTGTTCCCGGAGGGCCTAATAGTAAAACTCCTTTTGGAATTTTTCCCCCGAGTTTTTGAAACTTCGTCGGCTCCTTTAAAAATTCAATCACTTCCTGTAGTTCGATCTTAGCTTCATCGGCACCTGCAACATCTTTAAATGTAAATTTCTGGCCTGATTGAGTAATTAACTTCGCTTTACTTTTGCCGAAAGAAAAGATTCCCCGCGATCCTCCGCCCTGCCCCTGCATTCTTCTCATAATAATTACCCAAACGGCAATTATCAAAATCCACGGCAGGAATCCGATAATTATATTCAACCATTCGCTTGATTCTTTATCAAAAGAATATACAATACCTTTTTCTTTCCAGATTGCTTCCTGATCTTTAATGATCGGTTCGGGAATATAGACTGAGATCGCTTTTACCTGTTTGGGTTTACCGTCAATAGTAACGGTTGTTTCCGCGGTTAATTCTGCAGTAAAATTATAATCATTAATATCGGATTTAATTATTTTAGCTTCTACTATTCTATCCGAATCTTCGAGTAACCGCACATATGCATCGAATGGTATTTCCACATAATTGCTCTGGTCGGTTCTGAATAACTGCATAACAATTACGGCAGCTATAATTACCGCACCCCAACCAAAAACCATCCTGATTATTTTACTCCAGTCAAAATCCTCAGGTTTCTTAGAACCGCCGCCTTTAGGATTCTGCTGGTTTTTTTCTTTATCACTATTATTTGGCATAAGTAAATTTCATTAATTCAATTACAAATTTCTAACTATTTTTGTCGTTTAACACGTAAATTGATCTCAGATTTCTAAATTTCTGTGCATAATCCAATCCATAACCGATTACGAATCGACTTTCAATATTGAAGCCAATATAATCAATTTTTACATTATATTTAATACTCTCAGGTTTCCGTAATAATGCTATGACCTTAATACTCTTTGGATTCTGTTGTGCAAAGATATCTTCTATGTACTTAATCGATAGGCCGGAATCAACGATATCTTCAACTATAATTATATCCCTGCCGTTAACGTCACAGTTTAATTCTTTCAGCATTGTAACTTTACCGGATGATATTTTCTTATCACCATAGCTTGATAATTTGAAGAAGTCTATTTCACAATCGAGATCAACATTTTTTATTAAATCCGACATAAACAGAAACGAACCATTCAATACCCCGATAAATACCGGAACTGAATCCTGGTAATCTTTTGTGATCTGCGCGCCAAGTTCTTTAATTCTTTTTTGTATCTCCTCTTCTTTTAAATAGGGAATAAATTCATCATTCCCTACAATAATCTTTTCTTTCGGTTCTGTTATCAGTTCAGACATAATTCAAGCACTCTTTTTGTTCTTTTTGTAACCTTGTAACGATCATCGATCCTGAGACCTACAACCCACAAAATATTATCTGAGTTTATCATAACGAGATGATCCTTTTTCAAAAAAGATTCAATTTTCTGTTCATTTAAGAAATCCGATATCTTTTTTGAATGTTTCATGCCAAGAGGGAAAAACTTGTCCCCGTTTGCCCAGTTTCTTACCTGCAATTTTCCTTTTACATTATCTGCTGAAATATATTCTCTGTCAGGGGACATATCAAAATTTACCGATGATTTTTTCACTTCAGAAACAGAAATTGAATACCTTCCAATTTTCTTCGTTTGTCCGGGAATTAAATTAATTGAATCTCTACTTACTTTTTTATTTAATTTGGGCGAGATAAGAAGATAATCTCTTTCTTTTACAGCAATTAGTTTTCCACTTAAACTAATTTTTTTACCTGATTCTTTTTTTATCAAGCTCGAAAGGTCAATAACATTCCTGTGTTCTAAATCGATTTCGAAATATCGATTAATAATCTCTTTAAAAAACTCACCGTGCAAATTAGAATTTAACTTATTAAAACCAGACAAATATACTTTTAGTTCATTTCTTTTAAATTCGGATGATTCAGAAATCATATTGTTAATTTCATTATCAATAAAACCGATGAGGTTTTTTATAACTCCCGACATTCTTAGAACTGCATTGTCGAATTGCGGATTTAGTTTATCCTTAATTAATGGAATAATTTCATTTCTTAAATAATTCCTCTGATAATCAACATTTACATTACTGCTGTCAAAACAATAAGCAATTTTCTTTTCATTCAAATAATTCAATATTTCATCCTTCGACAGGCCAAGTAAAGGCCGGATAATATTTCCCCTTTTGACAGGAATACCGGTCAAACCTTTTATTCCCGCACCTTTAATAATATTTAATAGAATCGTCTCAGTATTATCATCACTGTGATGAGCAGTTGCAATCTTGTTAAACTTATATTTTTTTGAGTACCGTTCGAATTCTCTGTAACGCAATTCCCGTCCTGCCTCCTCAACAGAAACTCCATTTCGATCTGCATATAATTTTACATTCTTCGATGAAGAGAAAAAACGGCAATTAGTCTCAGCAGCAAGTT
>JASFSF010000384.1:0-3273 GCA_050114555.1 Ignavibacteria bacterium | reverse complement strand
GAATACTTCTTATGAGTTTTTGAAGGTCGAGTACGTTAAGTCTTGGTACACCATCTTTGCCGATGTATCCTTTGTCGCCGCGAATGCGCTGATCGCCGCCGGAACAGAATGCATACTTGCCGTCTTTATCAGGTCCGGCACCCGTCAATAAAATTACACCTATTGTCTGGTCTTCCCTTGCATCTGAAAAAGCATCGTACATTTCAATTACGGTTTCCGGGCGGAAGGCATTACGCACATCCGGTCTGTTTATTGTTATTTTGGCAATACCATCCATTTTCCGGTAGATGATATCCTTATAATCTCCGGCTTTTTGCCAGTTGAATTTCATTTGTAAACTCTTGTTTTTTGACACAGAAATGTAAAAATATTCCGAGAGAAAAATAAATTAGATTTTTTCTGAAAATGAAATTTTTAATGAATGTATTGCTGTCTTAATATTATTTAATTAAGTTTATAAAAACTATGGAGGAAGTTTTTATGAAAAAACTACAATATGTTGTGGGTAACTTTTCGAAAATAATATTCGATTTTATTACAGAAAAAAGAAAGAATTCGTAGCCTAGTAGAGAGGTAAATTATGGGTGAAATTGAAACTAATTTCTTTGAAGGTAAAAGACCTTGGTCGAGATTAAAAGATGCAGTAATTAAAAATTATTTGCCACCTTATTTAAAAAAAGTAAATCGATTAAATGCCAATATTATACTTATAGATTCGTTTGCGGGGCCAGGTAAGTTCGAGAATGGAGAAAGCGGTTCACCAATCTATATATGTGAATTAGCAGAAACTTATGTTCCGAATAATTATCTAGCTATATTAGTTAATAAAAACATTCAGCATCATCTAAAATTATCAGAACACCTCTCTAATTATATTAATGATAAAAAAGCAATTCCAATTAGGGGTAAAGCAGAAGATTTATTAGTTAAACTTCGGGAAATTATTTCTAATCAGACAGTCTTCCTTTATTTAGATCCATTTGGATTAAAGGGTACAGATTTTAAAATGTTAGAACCATTTCTTAGTAGATCAAAATCTTATAGTACTGAATTAATAATCAATTTAAGCATACCGACAATTTTAAGATTATCTTGTATTAAGGCTTTTGCAGAAAAAGGGAACACCCCAGAAATTCTATCGAAACATAATTCTTTAACTAAAGTTTTAGGAGGAGATTATTGGAAAAAATATTTACTTAATCAAGAACTTAAAACGGATCAAAGAATCATTAAATTATTAGCTGAGTACCAAGCAAAGTTAGCAATGCATTTACCTGAAGTAGGATATTGTCCAGTTTATGAACGGATGGAAAATGTAAAAATGAAATATTGCATATTTTTTGCTTCAAGACATCCAGATGCAAAATTGTTAATGAACGATATTATGTTTAATGCATATTCGAAATATATTTGGGAAAGGAATTATGAAGATACTTTCTTTGGAGAGTTGAACTGGAGCGATAATTTACCAGATAGCTATTTTAATGAGCTGGAAGTAAGTATATTACAAAGTACGACTAACATTAAACGATCTCGAGAGGAATTATGGAAAACGATAGTTGATGAAAACTTTATGAAATCCCAACATAAACATTACAACACTAGATTGAAACTACTAATCAAACAAGGGAAACTATTCTTTGATGATGTTAAAGGAACAGGGAAATTGAACAAAGATTCTTTAATTTATAAGAAAAGTTGAGAGGTAATATGGCTTCAAATTCGAAAATAGAATGGACAGAATTAACCTGGAATCCAACGACTGGATGCAATAAAGTTTCTCAAGGTTGCAAGTTCTGTTATGCTGAGGTAATGGCTAGGCGGCTGAAAGCGATGGGACAAGATAAATATAGAAATGGATTTAAGCTGACCATGCACGAAGAGACGTTAAAAATTCCGTATACTTGGAAAACCCCTAAAATTGTTTTTGTTAATTCAATGAGTGATCTTTTTGATGAGGAAATCCCATTCGATTTTATAAAAAGAACTTTTAAAGTCATGAATGAAAATCCTCAGCATGTATTCCAGGTATTAACAAAAAGAGCTGATATACTTTTAAACTATCATAAAAAACTAAACTGGACACACAATATCTGGATGGGTGTTTCGGTAGAAAACGAAAAAGAATTATGGCGCGTTGATCATCTCAGAAAAACTAAAGCTAAAACAAAGTTTCTCTCTTTGGAACCTTTATTAGGCCCATTGGCAAAATTAAAATTAAATAAGATAAATTGGGTAATTGTAGGTGGTGAAAGTGGAAGAAAACCCAGGCCAATCAAGCAAGAATGGGTTTATGAAATTTTTGAAAAGTGTGAGAAAGCTGATGTGAAATTTTTCTTTAAACAATGGGGTGGTACAAATAAGAAAAAATCTGGTAGAGTACTTAACGGTAGAACTTATGACGAAATGCCTGAAGTTCAAATATTATTTTAATTGTCCTTTCTAAATTGAATTACACAAACCACTAGTCTCAACTATTCTGGTGGGTGGAGCTTTTTTCACAGACTTCATTTTAATAATTTTAATTTATTCTTTGTTTAGGTTTTAAAATTAAAATAGTAGAATACATATTACTATTAGGGGCAATGCAGGGTGTGCTTTTATCAGCATTGCTGTTTACAAAAAAAGCCAATCACACAGCCAATGTAGTGCTTGCAATTGCTATGCTGGCCCTTTCAATTGATATCTACCATTCGGCTTATATAATATTCGGGTTTTACAAATCGTTCCCGCATTTTACCGGGGCTACATACGCGTTCCCATTTTTATACGGCCCGATTTTCTACCTTTATGCAAAATTAATCAGTTCCGGCAGCAATTATTTTAAGCCCGGGAATTATTTCCATTTTATACCGTTCATACTGGTGGTGATATACGGATTTATATTCGTCTACCTGCAAAGCAGTGAATTTAAATTTGCATTAATAAGAAGTGAACAACCTGTTCCGGGATTAGAGACGATAAATCTTCTGAAACCGGTTCACGGTATGATTTATGTTTTCTTCACGCTGCAAGTTGTAAGAGGTTATAATAATAAAATCAGGAATTCATTTTCGAATATTGAACGTATTAATCTCGGATGGCTCCGGCATCTGGCAATTGGCTTAAGTGTGGTCTGGGGAATTGTTGTAATCAGCTTTATCGTAAATGCTTTTTCAGAAAAAAATATAAATATTGATTTCCTGATATATACGGCAGCTTCGGTATTAATATATTCAATAGGATATTTGAGTTTACGCCAGCCGCAAATTTTCCAGCCCACAATTCAAAAAC
>JASFSF010000383.1:0-3279 GCA_050114555.1 Ignavibacteria bacterium | reverse complement strand
GAGTTTCGATTGTACGTAAAATGCGCCTTCCAAAGGATTGTGCGTATATTGATTATTTTGTGTGGTTTCGATAGGAGGAACATAGACATAAGTTACTCCTTCAAACG
The DNA here is from genome assembly GCA_050114555.1 of Ignavibacteria bacterium. Classification (GTDB taxonomy): domain Bacteria; phylum Bacteroidota; class Ignavibacteria; order Ignavibacteriales; family Ignavibacteriaceae; genus BMS3ABIN03. Next base: position 3,172 of record JASFSF010000383.1, on the reverse strand, counting down.
AAATTGGTTCTAAGGTGACATCCTTATAAAAAATTTGATGTCTTTTAAAATTCCCACCAAATTGAATATTTATTTCCTGATTAATTTGTGATGTCCAGTTGAATCCAACTTCGTAGGTTCCCGTACTTCTTTTAAATCTACTATAATCTGTTCCACCAATTTCAAAACTGTAAGGAGGAGTTTGTCTTATATAATTATTAACGTACTTTCCCTCGCTAAAACTAAATGGTAAACTTAGTTCTTCTTCCTCAAATAAATAATGTTGGTACTGCTTAAAAAAGTAGGATAAATTTATTGTATAGAATGAGGCATTGCTGACAGCATGATTAATACTTAGCATATTTGAATATCCAATCCTAAACCTATTCAGATTGTTATCGGGAGTCAGTTTACGATCGTGATTAAAGTCTTTATATTCTTCTTTATCTATTGCATAATTAAAGTTTACTTTCATATTTGGAAGTAATCGATATGTAAGTTTTCCCTGGGCATAGAATTTTTCTCGTTCATTCATTGACACAAAACTATCATCACCACTTTTAGTAATGTTAAAATCAGCTCCACCGGAACCCTCAATTTCGGTTGCTATATCCGTTATAAGAAATGTCCGTTTACCAAAAATATACCCTGCGTCATATGTATAACGCCCATTAATGAAGAAAAATAGTTTATCCGGTATAATTGGACCACTTAAACTTCCCTCGAAATTTCTAATTGCTACAGGATCGAAATCATCTATGTTCCAAAATTTATCATTTCTACTGGATATATAATCTCCAATGTATGTTTGAAAATTGCCAGACAGATCATTACCACCATCCTTCGTGACAATATTAATAACACCCGACATTGCCTGGCCATATTCAGCATTAAATGCTCCACTAATTACTTGCAATTCCTGAACTGCATTTGAATTAACATCAATAACTGTACTCCCATCATATGCATCAGTTACGGCAACACCGTCAATTTGATAAACAACCTGTCCTTTTCTCCCACCTCTTACATGAAAATCTGCACCGGATGTAACAATTCCTGCTTGTAACTGGAGTATGTCATTTATATTTGCGACTGGTAATTGAGATATTACATCTTCACCGATAATTGAAGTTGAAGCTGTAAGATCTTTTTGTATTAATGGCTTTTCAGCGATAACAACTATTTCTTCCCCCAACTCTAAGGTAGTGGATTGCAAATTAAAATCTTGGTTTGATGTAAATCCACTGGCAACCTCTACATTCTGTACTTCTATTGAGGTGTATCCAATTGCAGAGGCTTTAACAGAATAGATTCCCGGAGGGAGATTAATTAAAAAATAATATCCATCAATATCAGAAGCTGCTCCATACGAAGTGCCAACGATAACTATATTTACAAAAGGTAACGCTTCACCGGTTGATGCATCGGTAACTCTCCCGGCAATTTTACCTGTTTGAGCAATGATTGGGTTTAGAAATATAATAGTGAATAGGATTGTGCCAATAATAAGAAGTAGAAATTTTCTCATAAACACCTCCGGTGTGTAAAAATCACGTTTCTATACGGCAATATCATAATTTTATATTCTGTTTTTGAATCTTACGATTCTTAATTATAATACTAGAGAATTCAGGAATTTTTCTTAAAAAGAATAGGGAATGAAACGTTTTCCAGATATAATAATCGTGTTCGATTCCCAACCGTATACTTCAATATTATCCTCTCTTATTTTCAATTTAATGAATCATTATTAAAAAGGAAAGAGTTCTCCACTTGTTAAGAAATATTTTATTTACTCCCCAATCAATTGAAAATTAGATTGATGCTGATTATTTTCATTAATCTATAATTTGTTATTATTTTGAAGTATTTCAATTAAACAGAGTATTATTAATTATGAAGCCGAGACAATTATTTATACTATTATTTATTGTAACAACGCTTAACTGCTCACAAAATTATGATCATATTACTGACTTAATTAAACCCGTAATACTCAAAGAGAGTGAAACTACAACGGTTGTATTAAGTGATCTATTCTATTCTATAGATTACAATATAAGTTTCTTACCAAATGAAAACTTTGATGTAAATATTAATAAAGAATTAAATACAGTTGATATTATATCTCTGAATAATTTTAGTGGTATGGATTTAATCTCCTTTAATCTATCCGACAAGACATATCAAATTCCTGTAAAACTTGGCAAGAAGCAAAAGCATTCGTTTAGCTATGTCGCGGAAGGATTGCCTGAAAGAATAAATCTCTTTGGCCAATTTAACGGTTGGAATCGAGAAGACCTTCCTATGAGTGATGAAGATGGCGATGGCGTATATAATATAACTATACCTCTTGATCCCGGAAGATATGAATACAAATTTTTTGTTGACGGATTGGAATTAATTGATCCTGTTAATCCGGTAAAAGTTCCAAACGGATTGGGTGATTTCAATTCTGTGATAGTAATAGAAAATCCTGCCTCTTATAATAATTATCTTCATTTGTTGAATTTTACAGAAGATGAGAATTATTTATCATACAATTTTTATTATGAAGCTAGCAGCAAAGAACTAATTACCTTTAACGATATAGTTGCTCTGATTGATAATTTTAGAATAAGCTCTAATGCACTTAAACTTGATGATAATAAAATTACTCTGTCAATTAATAATAATGATTTACAGGGCCAGCACGTTCTTCGTGTTGCGGTATCAAAAAATGGCAGTGCAACTAATTTTCAGACAATCAGATTAAATAATGGATTTCCATCCGATGATAATCTTTTAACCTGGAATGATGCGATAATTTATTCGATAATGATAGATCGCTTTAGTGATGGAGACAGCTCAAATAATAATCCTGTAATACATCCAGAACTTTCAATTAAAGCAAATTACAATGGCGGCGATCTGCAGGGAATCATAAATAAGCTTGAAGAAGGCTATTTTGATTCTGTTGGAATTAATACAATCTGGATATCACCTGTCGTTGATAATACTAACAAGGCTTACAAAGAATATCCACCGCCGCATAGATATTACACAGGATACCACGGTTACTGGCCTATTTCTGCCACAGGTGTTGAAGAACACTTTGGTGATATGCAGTTATTAAAAAACTTTGTCGCAACAGCTCATAAACATAATATAATGGTATTGCTGGATTATGTTTCTCATCATATTCACGAAGAAC
>JASFSF010000382.1:0-3279 GCA_050114555.1 Ignavibacteria bacterium | reverse complement strand
AAAATTAGGTGTTTAATAAGTCAAGGACCATAATTGATTAGTAGCTTCAATTATTTCAATATATTAACCAGAAAAATTAATTTAAAAGTTCATTTACTTTTTCCAAAAGTTTCTCGCGATCTACAGGTTTTTCAAAATATCCCTCCGGCGGATGAACCTGTTTACGGGTTTCGATAAACTTTTTGAAATCATAGGATACACCAGTAATAAGAATTACCGGTGTGCTTTTAGTGATATCATTTTCCTGAATGTCTCGTAAAGCCTTAACACCGGATTCTTCCGGCATAGATACATCGAGTGTAATCAGGTCGGGCTTTTCCTGAATTGCTTTCTGAACACCCTCTTTGCCATTACTTGCTAAAATTACTTCGAATCCGTTATCTTCAAAAAACGTTGAAAGATATGTCAACACATCTTCCTCGTCATCAATTATTAAAATTCTCTTCCCTACTGCCATTTTTTCACCATTAATATTATTTGGTTAAAATTATTTCGATGATAAAGTTTTGGTCTCTTACTTCAGCTCCCATTCAATAAATGGTTTTTCGATATCGACCATTGCATTTACAATTAGCTCAACAAGTCCGCCGTAAATCATTCCTGTTTTTTCAAACGCATTGTAATATGTCAGGCCATCTCTGAATGTACCTTTACAATTTGAACAAGGTGAACAAATGTATTTATAAATAGATGGCTCAATCTTATCCTGGAATGCTTCCAGTACTTGTTTGAACTTCATCCGGAAAGAAATTCCATTTCTCCAATCGGGAAAGTTTTTACCCTGCATAATCGCAAAACCGCTTCCACCTCCACAGCAATAATTTTCCACACCATGTGGAACCATTTCTCTGAATTGCGGACACAATTCACGAAGGATTCGACGTTGTGGTTCAACAATTCCCATTGCTCTTACAGCGTTGCAGGGATCGTGAAGTGTTACAGGGAAATCGTTCTTTGAAGGATCGAATTTTATCTTCCCGCTGAAAACAATTTCTTCAAGTACAGGGTATGCACTTTCTCTCGGGATAATGCTGTCATCAACAAGTAGTCTGTCTGCAACAGGCATTAATGCTTTATGAGCATGACCACACTCACCCATTACTATTCGGTTAACACCGAGTTTCTTTGCAACGCGTATATGTTCAAGAGCAACTCTTGCAAGCTGTGCATCATCATACCACAATCCATAATTAACGGAATCATAGCCGCCCATTTCTGATGACATTGTCCAGTTTACACCGGCCTTTTCAAATATGATTGCAAATGCCATAATGTTTTCAGGCCAGGCAAGAAATTCACCGAAGTTATGTATTAACAGAATATCAGCACCTTCTTTATCGAGAGGCATTTTGATATCTATCCCGGTTAAATCTTTCAGATCTTCCTCAATAAACTCTACGATATCAAGCATAGCTGTAGGATTTGTACCTGTTGAAGATCCGGTCTTTAATTGTTTCACCGAGCCGGAAGTATGCAATTCTTCCGGTGCAAAACCCAGTTCCTGGCTCATTAATTTTCTTATTTCACGTGTGATAAGTCCGTTATCCACGCCAACCGGACAGGCCTGGGCACATCTTCTGCAAAGCGTACACCTGTATGATAATTCAGCGAGGCGTGCTACGGTTTCCCAGTTCAAATCTATGTCGGAGCCGGATAATTTATGATAAAGTTTTCCACCCGGTTTAAGATATTTGTTTATGATTCTTCTTAATATTTCACCGCGGAAAATCGGTCTGTAAATTTCCTCCCGCCCGCTTGAAATATAAACAGGACACTCATCTGAACATGTCTGACACTTCACACAGTTTTCCATCGATAGAAGCAAAGGCTGAAACAAAACCCAGTTATCTTCTTTATCCAATAATTTCCTGAGACCCGATAAAAATTTTGCAACCAGTTCTTCTTTTTCTTTTTCGGTTTCAGGTTTTGGAAGAGGAATTGAAGCTAGCCCATCTAGTGAATGTTCCAGCCTGTTTTTCTGATCCTCGGTTAAATCATTTATAGGTTCATCAACCCAATCCTCGTATGGATAAGGCAGTTTAATATATTCTGATGGATCCAGTTGAGTTATTTGCTCATCTAATTTGGAAAAATCCTTTATTGATTTCATCCTGTTATTCTTCATTGTTTCGCCTCCGGTGGTAATGTTGTCGCAACTTCCGCCCATGTTTTCCCGGTTTTCATATGAGGTGCAGACCAGCTTACACCAAAATTTAGTGCTTCCTTAATTCTTGGTTCCAGTTTCCCACCTTTAACATTTGGTTCATCTTCCCATCTAACATTATGATAAAGAAAATACTTTGCGAACAGATGCATCATTCTTGTTATGGGAAAGTATAATAAAAACAAAGCAATTAATATTATATGCACTATAAACACTGTATCTGATATTTCAGCAAAATTAAATATGGCAAGATTCTTTACAAATTGTTTACTCATCATAAAGGATGGATTAGAATAAAACAGCGTTAGGAAAATGCTGACTACAAGTACCGCGATAAAAATAAGGTTAATGAAATCCATGGGGGCATTGTAAAATTTAAATTTATCGTCGGTAAGTCTTTTAACGAACAATCCGATACATCCAAAAAATGTCAATGCTAAGCCAACATATCCGGTTGCGTTAGTTATAAAAATAAGAAATTGACCAAACGCACTTTGCGTATCAGACAATGCCAATACAGACATAAGGTCGAGTATTATAGAAAGCAACATAAAAAACAATGTAGCGGTTATAAGGTATAAACCAAAATGAAACGGGAAGGAGAAATACCATAATTTCCTGTTATGATGGTAAACTCCCTTCAGGAAGACTATCTCTTCAAACATAGCCCAAAGTTCCGCAACATGATTTTTCTTTAATGAGTTTTTCCACCAGCCAGCTTCTTCATAATAAGAGCCGCCATATTTATTTTTTTCCGGTTCATGTGCAACCGGATATAATTCCCATCTCACATGAACAGGTGCTGATGCATACTTTACGATTTTGGAAATAACCAACGTCATAAACACCAGAACGGCGACGTAAGTAAACAAATAGAGCAAGATCATACTTTTCTCCGGACAAAATTGAGAAATTACTACTGAAAAAAATTAAATATTAACAATGAACGAATGTGAATGCTTGAAATCATTCATAATCAGCATATTCAGTTTTATGTAACTGAACACACAAAATACTTGCCAATGTAAAATATAGATATGCACAAATTAAATCAAAAAAATTGATTTATTGTGTTCGAATTGTGGTTTGAGACAATAAGAAGGCATCAAAAAACT
>JASFSF010000381.1:0-3293 GCA_050114555.1 Ignavibacteria bacterium | reverse complement strand
GGTTTACTAAGAAGATTTAATACTATTTTTGATTATGCAAATAAAAAGTTATACTTAAAACCAAATTCACATTTTAATGAACTGTTTAACTGATGATCTTTCATCAACGGCATCAGGATAGCAAGCAATGATCGATTTAAATTCATTTATAATGTTCAGCACTGCTTCCCTGCTGCTTGGTTTAGCTCCCGGACCGGATAATATTTTTGTGCTTACTCAATCTGTTCTCTATGGAAGAAAAGCCGGTTTTATGGTTACGCTCGGTCTTTGTACTGGACTGGTGGTTCATACACTTGTTGTTACATTTGGTGTATCGGCAATTTTTCAAACTTCGATAATTGCATTCAGTATTTTAAAATATATTGGTGTTATATATTTACTCTACTTATCGTATATGGCATTTAAAGCAACCGGTGAAACCGTTAGTAATAAACAGGGCTCTGCCCTGCCCTCTTCGCATCTTTACCGGAGAGGAATAATTATGAATGTTACTAATCCCAAGGTTTCTATTTTTTTTATGGCTTTTCTGCCGCAGTTTACGAATGTTGAAAACGGATCGATAACATTACAGCTAATTTTATTAGGTTTTATTTTTATGGTTTCAACACTCTTAGTGTTTGGTACCATTAGTCAGGTATCGGGAACACTCGGACAGTATCTGTTTAAATCGCCGCGTTTTAATAAAATATTAAACCGGGTTGCCGGAACTATCTTCGCTGCGATTGCACTAAAACTGGCTTTTACCGAACGGTAACTAAACTTTAATTGTTCGTTAATGATATAAATAGTTTATATGGAATTCTTTCTTATAAGTGAACAGCTTGGTTTCAGAAAATGGAAACCCGAAGACATCGACCTGGCAACGGAGCTTTGGGGAAATCACGAAGTAACGAAACTATTCGACTCAGGAGGAACATTTTCTTCCGAAAAAATTAAGAAACGGCTTAACGATGAAATTGAATCCGAAGAATATACAGGCTTGCAGTACTGGCCAATCTTTTTGCACAACATTGATGAGTTTGTCGGCTGCTGCGGATTGAGACCTTATGATATGAAAAATATGATATTAGAACTTGGCGTTCACCTCTTGCCTGTTTACTGGGGAAAGGGACTTGCACAGGAAGCAGCTAAAGCAGCAATGGAATATGCTTTTACAAAACTTAAAGCCAAAGCTCTTTTTGCTGGACACAACCCAGAGAACAAAGCATCTGAAAAATTAGTTAAAAGACTTGGATTTAAATTCAGAGACTACGAATACTACCCGCCCACCGGATTAGAACATGCTTCCTACCTGTTAACAAAAGAAGACTACAACACTATAAAAGAATCAAGATACAGTTCTTTATCTTAAATTTGAACCTGAACTTAAACTTGAACACTATTCAACATTCTAGAATAACAATTGTAGTTTAACTATTGACTCATTGCTTCTAACCTCTAGCTTCTAGCCTCTAACCTCTTGCCTCTAACTTCTTGCCCCAAAAACCGATTGATAAACTTCCCTATTTATCTTACATTTAATGTGGTTAAATAAATATTAACTCCCCATATTCTTTCACAAAACTTGTGGGACTGCAGTGAAGAAAAAACATATAATTCCATTAGCAGAGTCTTGCGGGATAACATACTTTAATATCCTGGGTGTTATACTGCACAATTACTCATATTTTTATCAAAAACAAAGAATATTGTGTAATATAACATGCAAACAAAAGGAATGTTATCCTGCAGGGATGCAGTATAATTAATAGTTAGGCGTATAAATATTATGAAAAATATTTCATCATTTAAAGCTGTATATACTGGTGGTTTTATAATTCCAGATGCCAAGGCTGTTACTTCTTTATCATTATTATTTGAAAAAATTTACCTTCCGATTAATATTGAATTTATTAAAGAATTTTCTAAAAAGTATAGATTGGAATTTAAGAGATCGAAAAATGACTTAATAATGAAATTAAAAATTACAGATGAAAATGGTTATGAAGCTGATCCTTTTCAAGATATGGAGCCTCATCAAAAAGAAAATGCCTTGGACTATTTAATGTTGGCAGAGCAATTTTCAATGTATTACTTTCCTTTGTATGAAGAAGTATTTGAAACAAATGCATATAAAGATAGTTCGCCACTCACTGCTAAAATGATCAAAAAAGGAAGACCTGGAAAAGACAACCTATACGAGGTTAAACGTAGTAGTTTAATATTAACAGAAGGCGACAAAAATAATATTTTTAATGAATTAATTGAGAAAGATTATATTCCAATTGCAAGTAATCTCAATTTAGACATTAATTCAAACAAGATAGGCAAAACAACAATTGCAAAAACTTTGGCATCATTACTTGCGATGAAATCAATAGAATTAATTCTTCCAGAAATGAAAGCTGTTCATCCAGAGATAATTTTAGAAGCAAGAAATAAACTTTCCAATCACCTTCCACCTTTTTGGTCTTCGATGCTCAAACTATCTGTAGAATTAAAAAAATGTCTAAAAGATTGTCAAGATATAGATGAATTTATTAAGGAAGGTATGGAAATGATAGATACAACAGTGCGTCCAGCTTTAATTGATCTAAATAGAAAAATAGAATTAGAAAAACGAAATTGGTTTTATAAAATTTTAGAGCCACTTGGGAAAGGTATAAGAATTTTAATTGGTCATCCAGGATTAACAATACAAGAACTTATGACTAGTTCATTGCTAATGACTACAGAAATAGCATCAAGTACAATTGATAATATGAGGATAATAGATAGATTAAAAAATGATTCTGGATTAACGTACTTAATGGAATTAAATAAAATAGTTTCAAAAAACGCCTAACCTGTTCTTCAAGCCGACCGCTTAAAACTATGCGGCATTTGTGTAACTATTAAGTTGGGTTATAAGTGTTAGTTGCTCTTTTAATGTAGTTAACAAGAAGAAATAATAAATAATTATTGGCGTTTGTGATTTAAGTTGCATTGCTGTGTTAGGCGGCGGCTTAAAAACAACGTCGCTATATTGCCAATTAAATTAGGTGCAATATGGAAAATAATTTGAGTGATAAGAAGTTTAGAAAATGGGGTTGGGGCTGGTATATTTTGGCCGGCATTGTAAGTATGTCAATTAATAAATCATTTCCTGGAACTGAAACGAAACATTCTATTGCTTACCTATTGGGTGTTTCTTTTTCAATCTTAATATATTTTTACTTCAGAAACAGAGTATTTAGAAATTATCATAAATATATTCTCCGTTCAACTTATTCTGGACTTATTTCCTATGTGCTTACTGTTTTTTTCGTTGCCGT
>JASFSF010000380.1:0-3300 GCA_050114555.1 Ignavibacteria bacterium | reverse complement strand
ATTTATGGAAACAAAATGAGAATAAATGGTGTTTGCTGGAAATTATATGCCATCTTTATGATGAAGAAAGAGAAGATTTCAGAACCAGGTTCATTTCTGTATTAAAAAATCCTGAACATACTTTTCCATCAGTTGATCCACCCGGATGGGTAAAGGAAAGAAAATATCTGGATCAGAATTTTAATTCAAAACTAAATGACTTTATTAAGGAAAGAAACAAATCAATTGATTGGCTGAAAAATTTGTCCACACCTGACTGGGGAAATACTCACCAGCATCCTAAAATTGGTCCTATGTCGGCTAAAATGATAATATCAAACTGGCTTGCTCATGACTACCTTCATATCCGGCAGATAATCCGGTTAAAATTCGATTACTTAAAATATCGAACGGGCGAAAGATTGCAGTATGCGAGTAGCTGGTAATTATTAATATTACACCAACTTTGAGATTGATAATTTTCTCTTTTGTGTGTTACCGGGCACACTGCATTTTACTATAAAAAAAGAATTATTAGATTAGATATATATGTATATCATTTAACAATGATATCAGCTGCGATGTTTTTAACAACAAGAAGAGATGTATTATGAAATCGATTAAGCAAATTATTAAGAGCGAAAGAGTTAATATGGGCGGAATTATGCTGGATCAGCCATTACCGAATAAATTTATGGATCAGGTTGATCCATTCCTGCTGATTCATCACTGGGATCATAAAATTGATGGCGGTAAGAAACAGAAAGATCTTGGTGTAGGTCCCCATCCTCACCGCGGATTCTCACCGGTTACACTAATTTTTAAAGGCGGTGTTCACCACCGTGATTCTTTCGGTAATAACAGCATTGTAATGCAAGGCGGGACACAATGGATGTTTGCAGGACGCGGAATAACCCACAGTGAAAGACCAGTAAAAGAACTTGCCGAAAACGGTGGAGAATTTGAATTCATTCAGTTCTGGGTGAATGTTCCGGCTAAAAACAAAATGGATAAACCTTATTACATTCCGGTTGATAGTGAAAGCATGCCGGCATATTCAACTAAAGATAACAAAGTTGAAGTTGGAGTTATCTCAGGCAAATTTAAAGATGTTAAAGGATTCGTCGACACAATCTCACCGGTAACAACTCTTAGATTTGAATTTGAAAAAGATGGAAAAATTAAATTTGAAATACCCAGAAATCATAATAGCTTATTGTATAATCTGAAAGGTGAACTGGCTGTTAATTCAGAAGAAAATGTTTCCTCAAAAGAGATGGTTCTGTTTGCAAACGACGATGATAAAATAAAAATTGAAGCAAAGGAAAAATCAAGCGCTATAATTTTAGCAGGTGAACCAATTAATGAAGAAGTTGCTTCATACGGACCGTTTGTTATGAACAACAACCAGCAGATCATGGAGGCAGTAAGAGATGCTCAAATTGGTAAAATGGGTATGCTGATTGAGGAGTTCTAAAAATCTTTCGTTATAACAAAGTTGTCATTCCGGTATTCCGGTTTACCGGAATATCCGGAATCTCATTTTAATCACCCAGATCTACAACAATTTATGCATCCTTTGTAGTTGTTGTATAAGTGATTATTGGCTATTTTGTCCTTATAAAAATTCTACGCCCATCTATTTTTTATGCAGGGAAATTTTAATAAATACATCCAATCAATCACATCAAAGTTTGCCCACGAGGAAACATCCGAAATGGGTTACCGCGCCGACTTTGAAATACTTCTGCAATCCATTTTTGAAAAAATAAATGTTAAACGGATAGATCACGATCCGAAAGCTAAAGCCGGTAATAAACCCGATTTTATTGTGATGAAAAACGATATCCCTATACTTTACATCGAGGCTAAAGATATAGGAGTATCGCTTGATAAGATTGAAAAGTCTGAGCAAATGGCCAGATACTTTGGTTATGCCAATCTTGTTCTAACCGATTATGTTGAATTCCGTTTTTACCGCAACGGAGTACGCTACCAGGAACCAATAAAAATTGCAGAATATAATTTAGATAATCGAACCATTACTCCCCTTCCCAATAATTATGAATTTGCGAGTAAAACATTAATTGATTTTACACAATCGCATAAAGAGCCTATAAAATCAGGTGAGCATCTTGCAAAGATAATGGGGGGCAAAGCTCAGAGAATAAGAGACAATATTAAAGATTTCCAATCCAGAGAGACAGAAAAAAGTGCTGAGATTACACGTGTTTACGAAGCAATTAAAAAATTTCTTGTGCACGATTTAAGCGAAGATGCTTTTGCGGATATGTATGCACAGACTCTGGTTTACGGATTGTTTGTTGCTCGTTATCACGATGAAACTCCCGAAAATTTTTCAAGGCGCGAAGCCCGTGATCTCGTTCCTGCTTCCAATCCTTTTTTGCAACACTTCTTTGATCACATAGTAGGACCTAACTTTGATAAACGGCTTGAATATATTGTAAATGAACTTTGCGAAGTTTTTTCACATGCTGATGTGCAGAAACTGATGAAGCAGTATTTCAAAGTCGATTTGTGGGGAGAAAAGCACGAAGAACCAGATCCAGTAATTCATTTCTATGAAGATTTTCTTAAAGAGTACGACGCAGACCTTCGTAAGAAAATGGGTGCGTTTTATACTCCTTTGCCTGTTGTACGATTTATAGTACGCTCCGTTGATTACTTGCTTCAAAAAGAATTTAATCTTCCCGATGGTCTGGCTGACACATCGAAACTGAAAAACGGAACTCACCGTGTGCAGATTCTCGATCCTGCTGTTGGAACGGGAACTTTCTTAAGCGCAGTTGTCCGGATTATTTATAAACGATTGCTCGATGCCGGGCAAAAAGGAAGATGGCACACGTATGTGCATAACGATTTGCTGCCGCGTCTGCATGGCTTTGAGCTTATGATGGCTCCTTACACTATTGCGCACTTAAAGCTTGGCATGGCCTTTAAGGAAACCGGCTTTAAATATTTTAACCGGAGGCTAGGAATTTATCTTACTAACTCACTTGAAGAAGCCGGACATTTTGGCGATCTGTTTACAGGTTTTGGTTTAGCCGAAAGCATCGCAGAAGAATCTAAAGAAGCTGCTGTAATTAAAAATGAAACACCGATTATGGTTGTAATTGGAAATCCACCATACAGCATTAGTTCTTCTAATAAAGGGAAATGGATTCTGGAATTAATAAAGGATTACAAAAAATATCTTAATGAAAAGAAAATAAATATTGATGATGATTACATAAAATTCATTCGTTATGCCGAGCACTATATTGAAAAGAATAAAAACGGAATTGTTGCAATGATTACTAA
>JASFSF010000379.1:0-3306 GCA_050114555.1 Ignavibacteria bacterium | reverse complement strand
CTTTTTTAAGAATTGGTTCGATTTATGTTTTATCAAGATTGAAATATTCCGCAATAATGTTCGTAAACTCATGTCTTGATAAAAATTCTCTCCCACCGATATTAAAAATTCCTGTTTTGTTAAACTCAATTATTTTGCTAACAGCTTGAATCAGATCATCAATAAATGTTGGATTATTAATCTGATCAGTTACTATTCTTATTTGTTGTTTATTTTTCAAAGAATTTACAACCCACTTAACAAAATCAGGCCGACTGGTTGGCGATGTGCCGTATAATACATTTGTTCTCAAAATGGTATATAGAGCACCACTGATCTTTAAAGCATTTTCACTTGCAAGTTTTGTCCTGCCGTAGTAACTCAGGGGATTAGGTACTGCGTCTTCAGAATACGGCCCGTTCTTTCCGTCGAATATATAATCAGAGGAGATATGAATTATGTGTGCATCTATTGCTCTGGCTGTTTCGGAAATATATTCGACTGCTCTAACGTTCACCTTCCATGCCTGTTCGCGCTCTGTCTCACTTTTATCAACACCGGTATATGCTGCAGCATTTATGATAAAATCCGGGTAGAAGGATTGTACACATTTTTTAATTTTCTCACGTTCGGTTATATCGCATTGAATGTAATCAACATTGTCAGCAAGTGAATTTTCCTTACCTGAAATCAACAGTAGCTCATAATTTCCTGTCTTCAGGTAAAAATCTACAGTTTTCCGCCCAAGCATTCCGTTTGAACCAACGATCAGGATTCTATTCTTCACTAAGTCTTTTAAGTACATCGCTTTTCAGATTAATAAAATCTTCAGTTTTTGAGTACGTTGTGGAAATACCAGAAGCAGCGTTAGCCAGTTTTAACGAAACGTTAACTTCTATTCGACTAATATAATTATAAAAGAAAATTGCCCCAAAAATGTCACCGCAACCAACCTTGCTGATTGAATCAACCTCAATTGCAGGAAGTGAAACCGAATTTATATTACCATTCCTCTCGAAGTATGCGGTAACACCTCTACCGGCCCTGGTAATAATAAAAATTTTTATACCGCAGCTCAATATGTAATTAACAATCTTTAATTCCTCACTATGATTTGTCATTGTAAGTATTTCCTTCTCGTTTGCCTGGAGTATATCAATATTTTCAGCCCAAATATTGAAGTCAGGAATTTGACGAAAGTTTCTTTCCATTTCTTTATTGATACCCCGGGAAAGAGTATGTACATCAAAATAAATTAGTCCATTATAATTCAGTCTGATATGCTTCATCTGCTCAAGTGTTAAATCGTAACCTGTTATCATATTAATGTATATACCATCAAACTCATTTAAATCTTCCTCAGGTATATCCAGTGCCTGGCTAGTGTTGGTGTATTTTTCTTCCCGCTCAGAATTATCTTTTATCGTTAAATGCACTGTGGGAATTTCATTCACAATTTTTACGAATCTCTGGTTGACAAGATCATAGTTTTTATTAAAAAGCGGCGTATGTTTTTTACTCAAAGAGGAACATAAATACATTTCATCACTACTTTCTGCAAAGCTGTTCAGTGCCAGAATGGAATAATGGATCCCTCCGGGTTTCTTCTCCACCTTCTCACCTGATTTAATTATATCTACAACTGATTGCCCAATAACTAAGAGTTTCATATCGATATTTAACTACTAAATATTTAGTATGATGGTATTATGTTATGATAATTGGTTAATTTCTTCAAAAAAATTCAATTATATTAGTTCAATAAATTATATCATTATTATTATTCAATACTTATGAAAATCGGAATAACCTGTTACCCAACCTACGGCGGCAGTGGTGTAATTGCAACAGAATTAGGAAAAGAACTGGCACTGCGTGGTCATAATGTACATTTTATTAGTTATGCTCTACCGTTCAGATTGAAAACGTATGTAGAAAATATCGTATTTCACGAAGTGGAAACAAGCAGCTATCCGTTGTTTGAATTCCCATTGTACAGCCTTGCTCTAGCAAGTAAGATGGAGGAAGTAGCTGAGTATGAAAGTCTTGATGTTTTGCATGTGCATTATGCTATTCCTCATGCCACCAGCGCCCTGTTAGCAAAACAAATGTTGAAAGAGAAAAAGGATTTAAAAATAATTACGACTCTGCACGGAACAGATATTACACTGGTTGGACTTGAGCCTTCGTTTTTGCCCCTGGTAAAATTCAGCATCGAACAAAGTGACGGTGTTACAAGTGTATCAAGATTTCTGAAGGAAAAAACACTAACTAATTATTCTTGTGATAAAGAGATTGAGGTAATTCCTAACTTTGTAGATACAGAGTACTTTAAACCAAATGCAAATAAAGATTTCAGGAAAAATATTGCCCCCGGGGGAGAAAAAGTATTAGTACACACTTCAAATTTCCGGGTTGTAAAAAGAGTTCCCGATACGATAAAAATATTTGAACAGGTACAAAAAGAAATATCTTCCAAGTTATTGTTAGTTGGCGATGGACCCGACCGTTCTGAATGCGAAAGGTTATGCAGAGAGCTTAATTTATGTGACAAAGTTAAATTTCTTGGTAAACAGGAAGCTCTTGTCGAAATCTTAAATGCAGCGGATGTATTTCTAATTCCGTCTCAATCAGAAAGCTTCGGGCTAGCCGCTCTGGAAGCAATGGCTTGCGGTTTACCGGTTATCAGTTCAAGTGTTGGTGGCTTGCCTGAGCTTATCGGGCATAACAACAGCGGATATATTGCTGAAATTGGTGATGTTGACAGAATGGCAAAATATGTAATCGATTTGTTAAGTAATGAAAAGAAATACAAAGTATTCTCAAAAAAAGCCAGGGAGAGAGCTGTAAATAAATTTGATATTAGTAAAGTAATCCCTATTTATGAACAATACTATCAAACAATTTTAAATAAGTAAACTATGATAATATATTGCGCAGGACCAATTAAGGGAGATACGACTTACCAGGATAATTACAGGGAAATTATTAAGATTGTTGAGCAAGAGGGGCATTCAGCTTTTTCTGAATTTAATGAAAAATTTAACACATCAATTCCACTTACCGAAAAACAAATTTATACACGCGATTTAAAATGGATTGAAGGAAGCCATCTGATGATAGCAGAAATTTCCGGTCCCAGCCTTGGTGTGGGATTTGAAATTTCGTATGCATTGTTCCAGAAAAAAATACCCGTACTTGCACTTATTTCAGCAGAAGTAGAAAAAGTATCCGCAATGATTACAGGATGCGACTCGGAATTGTTAACTATTTCCAGATACAGCAGTATTGATGAAATGAAAAAGAAAATAGTAAAATTTTTAAATT
>JASFSF010000378.1:0-3310 GCA_050114555.1 Ignavibacteria bacterium | reverse complement strand
GCTGATGAAATTTTGGAGCACGCTGTCAACCTTGGAATAGAAAAACTTAAGATTGCTGTAGTGTTGGGCGATGATATTCACGATTGTTTGGATGAATTAATTGAAGCCGGTGCTGATCTTAAAAATATTGAAACCGGAGAGTCATTTGATTCAGTAAAACATAAAATTTTGAGTGCAAATGTTTATTTTGGTGCAATGCCAATTGTAGATGCACTTAAGATGGGTGCCGATATCGTGGTTACCGGAAGGACAACCGATACAGGTTTAACACTTGCTCCAATGATCTATGAGTTTGGATGGGATGAGAAGAATTATGATTTAATGTCTGCCGGCACTGTAGCTGGTCATATTCTCGAGTGCGGGGCTCAATCAACCGGTGGAAATTTTTTGGGCGACTGGCAGTCCATTGAAAACATGGCTGAAATTGGTTTTCCCATTGCAGAAGCTTTCCCAAATGGAGAGGTGATTATTACAAAACATAAAGGTACCGGTGGAAAAGTATCTTATGAAACAGTAGCTGAACAGCTATTGTACGAAATTGGCGATCCGTCAGATTATATAACTCCGGATTGCGTTGCTGATTTCAGTTCTATTAAGCTTGAAGATCTGGGTAACGACAGAGTTAAGGTTTATGATGTTAAAGGGAAACCTGAAACTGAATTTTATAAAGTTTCCTGCTCTTACGAAGATGGTTATGCAACGATGGGTTCATTGACTTATTCCTGGCCGAAAGCATTAACAAAGGCGAAAGCTGCTGATAGTATATTACGTAAGCGTCTGAGTAGCTTAGGACTTAAATTTGATGAAATTAAAACTGAGTATGTTGGATATAATGCCACACACGAAACTCTTGCAAAAGAATTGGATGAAGATAATATTAATGAAATCGTCTTAAGGATTTCTGTAAGATCACATCAAAGAGAGGCAGTTAAAAGATTCGGCCAGGAAATTGCACCTTTGATACTAACCGGTCCACCAAGCGTTACCGGGTTTGCCGGAGGAAGGCCGAAACCTAACAATGTTGTTGCTTATTGGCCGGCTTTAATACGCAAAAGTCTTGTAATACCAAAAGTTAAATGCCTGGAGCTTGCGTAATGAAAGTTAAATTGCTTGATATTGCACATGGCAGAAGCGGCGACAAAGGAGATGCAGCAAACATCGGTATAATTGCATATGATGATGAAGGATATAAAATAATAAAGAAACATTTAACTGCAGAGAAAGTAAAACAATACTTTTCCGGAATCTGTAAGGGAAACGTTGATCGCTATGAACTGCCAAATTTAAGAGCCTTGAATTTTTTACTTCACAATACACTGGGAGGCGGAGGGACAGTATCGCTCAAACTTGATGCTCAGGGTAAAACACTCGCAGCAGCATTATTACGTATGGAATTGGAAATTTCTGATTCTTAAACTTGAACTTAAACCTGAACCTGAACTTTCAGAAAAGTGTAGTTCAGGATTATCTTAAGTCAAGATGATTTTTATAATATTAAAATATAGGCCAAAAAATGTATGAAGAAGAATATAAAGAGTTAAAAGAATATAAAAAGAGATCTGAAAATCTTCGGAGGTATCTTTGACGTTGATGGTAAAGAAGCAGAGATAAAAGATTTACAGCAGCAGACCGAAGCACCTTCATTCTGGAATGACCAGGTAGCCGCTCAAAAAGTACTCCAGCGAATTAAATCAACACAAATTTGGGTTGATTTATGGCAGAATCTAAATTCAAAAGTAAATGATCTTGAGGAGTTAATTCAACTTGCTCAATCAGAAGAAGATCAATCCTTTTCCGATGATATTATTAATGAATTGTCTGATTTGAAGAAAGAAATTGAAGATGCAGAATTCAAGAATATGCTAAGCGGAAGGGATGATGATAAAAACTGTATTCTAACAATTCATTCGGGAGCAGGAGGTACGGAAGCACAGGATTGGGCTGATATGATTTACAGAATGTATCTAAGGTGGGGTGAACAAAATGGTTACAAGATGACACCTCTTGATATTCTGGATGGAGACGGAGCCGGAATTAAAAGTGCAACCATAGAAGTAATGGGTGAATTTGCTTATGGTTATCTTAAAGCTGAAAATGGCGTACACCGTCTGGTTAGAATTTCACCATTCGATTCAAATAAAAGAAGACATACTTCTTTTGCTTCAGTTTTTGTAATTCCTGAGGTTGATGATACAATAAAAATCGAAATAAATCCTGCTGATCTAAGAATTGATACTTTTCGTTCCGGAGGTAAAGGAGGGCAGAATGTAAATAAAGTTGAAACAGCGGTAAGAATAACACATCTGCCCACAAATACTGTTGCAGCATGCCAGAGTGAAAGATCACAATTACAAAACAGAACCAATGCAATGAAGTTGTTAAAATCTAAATTGTATCAGATTGAATTGGAAAAACAACATGCAGAACTGGATGAAGTTGAAAAAGCAAAGATGAAAATTGAGTGGGGAAGTCAGATTCGGTCGTATGTGTTTCATCCTTATAATATGGTTAAAGATCACCGTACAAATGAAGAAACATCGAATGTGCAGGCTGTAATGGACGGAGACCTGAATAATTTTATCAAGGCGTATTTGTTAAAGTTTAGTCAGAATTAGGAAGATTATGTAAGCTACTTGATTTGTAATAAAAATGATTAAAAGTGAAAAAGAAACCCGAAAATATCAAAGACGATTTTTTCAACAAGGTTTACGATATAGCCAAACAAATTCCTTATGGAAGAGTTACGACCTATGGCCATATAGCTGAATCGATAGGGATTAAATCAGCTGCAAGAACCGTTGGATGGGCCCTTAATGGTTGTGGAAGAGATATTCCAGCCCATCGGGTTGTAAACAGAAATGGAGCATTAACAGGTAAGTTTCATTTCGGTGATCCCGAATTAATGGAGGAGTTGTTAAGATCTGAAGGGGTTGAATTTGATAAAAAGGGCTGCGTGCAGTTAGAAAAGCATCTGTGGGTTCCAGATTTGATCGAGTGAACCTAATTTTGATTCTGATATCTTCTAATGCTAATAGTTGAAACACCCGAATCAATACTGATCTTTATTCTTTTATGTGTATTACCATAACCCTCTGCAATGTAATGGTTTGAGGATATCTGGTTAAATCCAATTATATTCTTCTTTGAGAGCGCATCATCTGTAGTAATTTCACAGCCAACTTCTTCCGGAACTGCAATATCTATTCGTGATGCACCTGCATTTAACTTAAAATTAAGATGATCCGATAATGCTCCCAGTTTAATATCCATATTTGCCGCACCAACATCCATACGAATATCTTCGATTTTG
>JASFSF010000377.1:0-3311 GCA_050114555.1 Ignavibacteria bacterium | reverse complement strand
ATTGCTTCTACAACGACTATACCAAAATCCTCTTCGGCTGCAAATACAAATGCTTTAGCTTTTTTCAAGTAATCAGTAAGGATATCTGTCGGCTTATAAGCTATTAATTGAATATTCTCTTTTGCTAAGGATTTAATTTTGTTAAACTCTGGACCAGTTCCTATTACTATCAACTTTTTATCCGGCATTAAGTTAAAAGCTTCGACTATTAGATCAATACGTTTGTAAGGAACCAATCTTGATACGGTTAAATAAAAATCTTCTTTCTCGTTAATGACTGTAAACTTATCCGTATCTACCGGGGGGTAAATCACTTCTGCATCACGGTTGTAAATTCTTTTGATCTTTTCAGCTATGTGATGCGAATTTGCTATAAAGAAGTCAACATTTGATGAGGATCTTAAATCCCATTTTCTCAGATAGTTTATGAAAAGTTTTGCAATTGCTCCTTTAGTGCCTTTCAAATACTGATCTGCTTGATCCCAGGCATACCTCATCGGTGAATGGCAATATGTAACATGGAGCTGGTTGGGCTTTTTTTTAATACCCTTTGCAACAGCATGCGAACTTGATAAAATAATATCGTATCCATTGAGATCTAATTTCTCAATAGCCTTTGGGAAGAGCGGTAAATAGTTCCTGTGTTTCTTCCTTGCAAAAGGTAGTTTTTGAATAAATGATGTGTTAGCCCTCTTCCCTTTTAAGATAATATCTCTATGTTTTTCAGTAAGAAAATCTACAAGACTATAAACATCTGCTTCAGGCCAGATATTGGTAAAGGATTCTACAACCCTTTCCGATCCGGCATAATTAACCAGCCATTCATGAACAATTGCTATTCTCATAAAGTTAACTTAATTATTTACAGTATCCATCAAGGTATTTTCGATGATCCTATAAATGTTCGATGTAAAATTTATCATTTTGAACCTAGTAAGATTTTCTTCACCCTTACGGATAAAATTATTTCGAAGGTTTAAATCAGATAAAAATAATTTCATCTTCTTGTATAAATCCACTTCATTATTCGGGTCAAAAAAAAGAGCTGCATTTCCGCATATTTCTGGAATGGAAGCTGCATTCGAAGCAATTACAGGGCAATAATTCAGCATAGCTTCTATTGGAGGCAACCCAAATCCTTCATAGAAAGATGGGAATACAAGAAAGTCAGCTTGTCTGTATATTAACTGTAATTCTGAATCAGCCACGTAACCTTTGAAAATTAAGTATTCCGGCACTTCTTTATTTTTTAGAGTCGCTGATTCAATAAAACCGGTTTGCATAGCCTGGTCTTTTGATATTCCTACCACGACAAGTTTTTGGCCAGGGAAATCCTCTAACAACAAAGTAAATGATTTAAGCAAAGTGATAAAATTTTTATGTGGTTTTGGACTGCCAACATATAAAATATAATTATCTGGTAAATTGTATTTTAATCTTATTATGTTCATTTCCTCCGGTTTATCTCGTTTCCCCATTAATGTTTCATCAACACCAAAGTAAAGTACATTAATATTGTTTGATATCTTCCCAATATATTTTCTTATTTCTCCCCCGGAAAAATTTGAAACAGTAATTACTGCATCTGATATATTAACAGCACGTTTAAGAAACAACTTTGCATACAGCTTTTGAACCAGGGATAACTGATTATAATATACTAAATGATTTACATCGTGAATTATAACAATTCTTTTCTTCGCCCTGATTGGTAACAGAGGAATATTATAATGAGGCGATATAAATATTTCACATTGAGGTATTTCTAAAGGGAGCCTAATCTGTTCTTTGATGGAATATATCGGTGCTGTACTATGAACAATTTTTACTTTCTTCAGCCAGGGCTGATCAACAAGATTTTGTTGGTCAGTTATTAAGGTTAATTCATAATAGTCTAAAAGAGCTCTAATAACACATTTTATATATGTCCCGATGCCTGAATGATTAATCATCCTGGCATCTATTGATATTTTCAATCCTGATAAATTCATCTAATAAAAATATCAATTTTAAGATGGAAAATCTGCACAGCAGGTATGTCAATATGTTGATTCATAATTTAGAATTTGAATGATATAATGGTTTAATTCATAGTAGATTTCTTTCTAAAATTGTAATTTTAAGAAAACAAAAATAATTTATATCCATGGATAGCGAAACTCAGCGAAAACTGTTTCTTCAATTAATTTTACAGAATCAGCAAATGGCTCTTATCTCAATGGGAAAAACCACCAGCCCCGTTTCAAATAAGATTGAGAAGAATATGACATATGCTAAGGTATCAATCGATACACTTGAAATGCTCCAGGCTAAAACAAAGGGGAATCTTTCAAAAATGGAAGAACAATATCTTGTAGAGATGATCACACAACTGAAAATTGATTATACAAAAGCCTCTGACGGAGACCATAATACAGGAGAAGGGCAAGCAGAAGAAAACCGAAACAGTGAGTAAAATGCTAATTGGTGTAATAGCAAATATTACCAAGGAAAAAGTATTTGAAGTTGTCTCTTCATTCATTGATGAGGTAAAAAAGAATAACCTCGATTACCTACTAACCAAATCACTTATTGAGAGTGAAAATAAGTTAAAGATAAAGATTGGTGAAGACTTTTTAATCGATGATAAAGATATCTACAAAAAAAGCGACATTATTATCTCTATTGGTGGTGACGGAACTATGCTCTCCACGGTTTATAATGCACAGTTCTATGATAAACCTGTTTTGGGTCTTAACATAGGCAAACTTGGATTTTTAGCTGAAGCAAATATTTCTCAACTGGCCAAAATTATTAAAGATATAAAAGAGAATAATTACCAGATACAGGAGCGATTATTGATAACAGCTCAGGTTGAAGATTATCAATCTGAAAAATTGTATGCTATCAATGACCTGGTGATTGATAAAGGTGGTTGGCCGAAGATGCTTGAAATTTCGGCCAGGGTGGATGGAGAATATGTTGCTACATTTTCTTCGGATGGAGTTATCGTTGCTACGCCAATTGGTTCCACAGGGTATTCGCTTTCGACTGGTGGACCGGTTGTTAGTCCCTCAGTGGATGCAATAACTCTTTGCCCGATATCAGCTCATAGTTTAACTATGCGCCCACTTGTTCTATCGAGCAACAGGGAGATAAGAATTAAAGCGGATTCACCTCACAATGAAATACAAATCAGCTGCGACGGGCAGAGGGTTTACCACTTTCCCCCACCCGTGGAGGTTATCATTCGAAAAAGCGAGAGACCCGTTAAATTAATCCATACTTCTGTAACAACTTACTTTGAAACATTGCGAAACAAACTTCTCTGG